>JAFZVY010000140.1 GCA_017617575.1 Bacteroidaceae bacterium
GACACAATGGTACTTATTGACGAGGCTTACGCTTCATTCATCTCTACAGATACCGACTATATCGCGCCTTTGGTAAGCAAATATTCAAACCTCATAATATCACGTACTCTGAGTAAGTTCTACGGACTTCCAGGTCTGCGTTTAGGTTTTGGTTTCATGGGTAAAGGACATGAGAATTTCCTTAGCTATGCCAACAAATATCTTGGCTATAACCGCTTCACAGAGGCTGTGGCAATAGCTGCTCTTGAGAGCGATGACCACTATCGTAAGGTAGCTGACGATATGGAGTGGGATCGTCAGCTGTTCAAGAAAGAACTTGGCAATCTCCCTGGCTTCAAGGTTTACAAGAGTGTTGCAAACTTCATCCTTATCAAGTACCCAACAGAAATCAAGGAACGCCTACAAAAGGCTTTGGCAGAGAAGCAGTACAAGATTAAGTTCATGGGCGATAAGGGACTTGAGGACTGTCTCCGTATAACACTCGGAACAAGGGAACAGATTCAGGTTGTGGTAGATACCATCAAGCGTTGTGCGCTTGAAAAGTAAAAAGGAAGCCCTATGAAAGCAATTATCCTTGCGGCAGGAATGGCATCACGCCTTCGTCCGTTGACAAATAACACTCCGAAATGCTTGCTGAAGATTGGTGAACGTTGTCTTCTTCAGCGTTCTATGGATGCGCTAATAAAGAACGGCATATCCGAGTTCGTCATCGTAACAGGTTATCTCCATGAGATGATTGAGAACTTCGTTGCAGAGCAATACGGCAATAGCATCAAGGTGAGATTTATCCATAACGAGGTGTATGACTCAACCAATAACATCTACTCACTTTGGGTTGCACGTCCAGAGGCAGAGAACGAGGATATTCTCCTCTTGGATAGCGATCTTCTCTATGATCCAAAGATTGTGGCACGAGTTCTGGCTAATGAGTCAAAAAATGTCCTTACTCTCATCAGACACGAACTTGGAGAAGAGGAGATGAAGGTGGTTGTGGACAAAGAAGGCTCTATTCTCGAAATCAGCAAGACTTGTCGTGTGGAAGATGCCGCAGGTGAGAGTCTTGGCATAGAGAAGATGGGCAAGGAATACACCAAAGCCCTCTATGCGGAACTTGAGCCAATGATGAACGAAGAGCACCTTGAAAACAAGTTCTATGAGCTTGCCTTTGAGCGTCTTCTTCCAAAGGGACATACATACAAGGTTCTCGATGTGACCGACCTCTTCTCTTGCGAACTTGATACCGTTGAGGACTTCGAGAACGCAAAGGAAAAGATTCCCGCAGAATTGTTTTAAAAGAAAAGACTAATGGCATCCTACGACATCCGACCATTACAACTCCGTATTCTCGATATTCTCCTTGCGCTCGACAAGGTTTGCAAGGAACATAATCTGAGATATTACCTCTGGGCAGGAACAATGCTCGGAGCAATTCGTCATAAGGGTTTCATTCCTTGGGATGACGACCTTGACATTGCCATGCCAAGAAAGGATTATGACCAGCTCATGGCTAATGTGAAAGTGTGGATGCCAGAGCCATTTGAGGTGGTGAGCTATGAGACTGATGCCGAGAACTACCCATTGCCTTTTGCCAAGATACAGGATGGTAGCACAACCCTCATAGAACGTATGCATCTGAGTTATCTTGGCGGCATTTATCTCGATGTGTTCCCTCTTGACGGAATGCCTTCCTCTCGTTTGAAGCAACGGCTACATTTCATCCACTACCAATGGTTGAAGAAAGCCCTGTACTTTGTTCACAGAGACCCATACCGTCATGGGCATGGTCCTTCTAGCTGGATTCCACTTCTCAGCAGGAAACTATATACGATGCAAGGCTTACAGGAGAAGATAAGGAAGATGCAGAAGGCATACGACTATGACAAATGCGATCTTATCGTTGACCACGATGACGGTCTCAAAGGCGTTATGCCAAAATCGCTCCTTGGCAAGCCCACACCTGTTCTTTTCGAAGACAAAACCGTGATGGGTGTAGAGCATCCACATGAATATCTCACACAGAAATATGGCGAGTACATGGTAATTCCCGACGGAGACCACCAACGCCAGCATAACTTCGACTTGTTAGACTTAACTCATAGTTACAAAAAGGCATAAAGACACTCTGGACTTCTCACAATGCGTAACATCGCTATATATTTTGCAGACATCAAAGGATTTCACGGTATAGGTGAAGTTGAACGATGCATTGCCTCAGGCATTGCAAAGAGAGCAACCGAACTGAAAGAGAAGCATTCTATCACTTTTACCTTCATCGTACCGAAGACAGAGGTTGGGAAATACGGTAACGACATAGAATATATGGAGATAAAAAATAAGACCGTCAAACTGATAAATTCCGATTTCTCGGGTATCATCAGGAAATTATTCCTCCCACATTTTGACCTCATCCACTTAACTCATCAATATTCAAAGTTTCATCGTTCCATAGCGAGCAACACACTTGTCACCATACACGACATCAACTTTGTCCACAATGGCAACAGCTCATCAAGGGCTATGCGAAGAAGGGCACATCGCATCAAGCGAATAGAAAAGATTGCCACCCACATGTCGTTTATCTCTGATTTCACCTACAGGGATGTAATGGAACACTTTCCGTTCAGCAAGCCATACAAGATAATAAAAAACGGCTCACAAGACTGGACTACACTAAAACGACAAGAGATTGAAGGACTGCCCCAGGACTTCCTCTTTCACATCTCTGATGCCGGAGAGAAGAAGAACGTGCACCTATTGGTTGAGATGATGAGGTATCTGCCACAAGAGAATCTCGTTATCGCAGGAGCTACCGATCCTATCAACAGGAAGCGCATCACAGACATCATAGACAATTATGCCCTAAAGAACGTAACACTCTTAGGAAGGGTAAGTGATGAAGAAAAGGCTTTTCTGTTAGGCAGATGCAAATGTTTCCTGTTCCCCTCACGCAGCGAGGGCTTCGGACTGCCAGTCATCGAGGCTATGTGTTTCGGAAAGCCAGTAGTCATATCAAAACTCACATCACTCCCCGAGATAGGCGGCGACATAGCCTATTACTTCGATGAGCTTGAACCCGAAGCAATGGCATCAAAGACCATAACAAGCTGCAAGGAATTCTACAGCAACGAACAGCAAAATGCAGAGGCCACAATAAATCACGCCCGTTCTTTTTCATGGGAAAAAGCAGTCGATGAATACATACAATACTATATGGAAATAATGAAGTTAGTATAAACTATAACTCACATCAAATCAATAATCCTAACACTCTGATGGGTAATATAAAGAAAATACTCGTTGTACGTTTTCGACAGATGGGTGATGCAATACTTGCTACAGCATTGCTCAACACCTTACGTCAGTCATTCCCAGAGGCAGAGATTCATTTCGTTCTCAACGACAAAATCGCCCCCCTCTTCGAAGGACACCCATCCATCGACCGCATCATAACCTTTTCCGAGAAAGAACGTCACAGCACACTGACTTATCTAAGGAAAGTATGGCATACAGTTCACGATGTGCACTATGATGCCATTATTGATATGCGCTCAACCGTAAACACAATGCTTTTTGCCCTGTTCTCTCCAAGCACAAAATACCGCATTGGCATCAAGAAAGGATACACACGTCTCGCATTCAACTATCCTATGCCAAAATGTGGAGGAAAAAGTATGGTTGAGCATAACTCTAAATTGGCTTCCCCCCTTGAAAAAGAAGGCAACATAAAATACACCAAAGACTTTACTTTGGCAATAACCGACACAGAGAGACAAGATTATAAGGCATATCTCTTATCACAAGGTATAGACTTGGCAAAACCGTTGATGCTTGTAAATGTCACCGCGAAACTCGCTAATAAAGTATGGAACGAGGACAAGATGGTTGCCGTACTTCGTAAGTTCATGAATGACCATCACGACGTACAGTTAATCTTTAACTATGCTCCAGGTAACGAAGAAGAGAATGCAAGAAGAATATACAATAAGTTGGGAAAGCCTCATCAGGTGTTCATTGATGTAAAGGCCAACTCCGCCCGACAGCTTGTCGCTCTTTCTCAAAACATTACCCTTTTCTTCGGAAATGAAGGAGGAGCCCGACATATAGCCCAAGCCGCAGGTGCACCTTCACTCGTAATATGCGCCCCAGAAAACAAGAAATCTACGTGGCTTCCCCAAAACTCTATTCCCGCAGAAGGTATCTCGCCATGTGATTTCCTCACAGAAGAAGAATTGACCACCATGTCACGCGAACAACAATACGATGCAATAGACCAGGATGTAGTAAGCCAAAAACTGGAAGATTTCTATACCAAGCAATCAAGAACATGCCTGAGATAGTCATTAATAAGAAATATCAAGACAACAAGGATGTCTGCGAATTAATGTCAAGACTTCCTTCTGCCTTTGCCAATGGTGAGGGTGAACTCTTGTATGACAAAAGGAATAAGCTACGTCGTTTCACGTTGGCCGACGGCATGATTGTTATCGTAAAGCAATACAAGCGTCCAAACCTATTCCAGAAGATTTGTTATAGTTCCTTCTGGAAAAACAAGGCAAAGAAGTCATTTCTCTTTGCCAACTTCCTTCTTGGGATTAATGTCGATACCCCATACCCAATAGCATACGTAACCTATAAAAAATACGGTTTCGTCAGCAAATACTATCTTGCTACCACAGAGGTACTGGGTACTGAAAGCCATATACCGATGAGAGAGATGAATGCGAATAACGA
>JAFZVY010000008.1 GCA_017617575.1 Bacteroidaceae bacterium
AAAAATATATTTTACCCTTTTACTCCCGACTTTTATATCTAATTTTTTGTTATTCGTAAAAGTCAATACTGAGTCAGTACTTAGTCAATACTTAGTCAGTAAATTCAATTAACAACTCAATTAACAATTAATAATTAACATGCTGTCCAGACAAGTGGAGTTTTTTCGTTCCACAAATCTTAAATCTTAATTCTTAACTCTTAATTATGAATTGTGAATTATGAATTTTGAATTATTTAAGCGCCTCGAGCATTCTCTTCAGAACAACGGTAGCTGAAATATCGCTGTTTGCAGCCTCTGTAATGACAAGGCTTGTTGGAGCCTCTATCACTTCATCGGTAACAATCATGTTACGACGTACAGGGAGACAATGCATGAAGAAGGCATTGTTAGTAACTGCCATCTGACGCTCGCCTACCGTCCAAGCAGCATAGTCGTGGTAGTCACCAAGCACCTTGCCATAGTCCTCTGGACGAGTGACACCCGGACAAGACCAGTTCTTTGCATAGATAAAGTCAGCACCCTCAAATGCCTTCATCTGGTCGTACTCCACCTTTGCGTCGCCCGCAAACCTAGGGTCAAGCTCATAGCCCTCTGGATGAGTGATGACAAAATCAACGTCAGCAGCATTCATCCACTCTGCAAAAGAGTTAGGCACAGCCTGTGGGAGAGCCTTTGGATGTGGAGCCCAAGAGAGGACTACCTTTGGACGCTTGTTAGGAACACGCTCTACAGGGTTGCCGCCAAAGAGTGGGTTTGGTGCTACGTGAGTACAGTTCTTGTACTCCTCGATAGTGATGAGGTCGGCAAAAGCCTGAAGTGGGTGAACCGTAGCCGACTCCATGAAGAAAACTGGCTTTCCAGAATACTTGATGAACTGGTTGAGTATCTTCTCCTCGTAGTCATCCTCACGTGACTCAAACTTAGCGAATGAGCGCACACCGATGATGTCGCAGTAAGAACCCATGACAGGGATAGCCTCAAGAAGGTGCTCGCTCTTGTCACCCTCCATGATGACTCCGCGCTCAGTCTCAAGCTTCCACGCACCAGCGTTAACGTCAAGCACGATAACGTTCATGCCAAGGTTCATCGCAGCCTTCTGAGTAGAAAGGCGAGTACGCAAAGAGTTATTGAAGAAAATGAGCATCGCAGTCTTGTTCTTGCCCAGTTCCTGATACTTGTATCTGTCAGCCTTTATTTCAAAAGCTTCAGCAAGTGCCTGCTTGAGGTCACCTAAATCACCAACATTCTGAAAAATTCTCATAGAGTCCAAATTCTTAAATTTGTGCAAAGTTAGTTGTTAATTCGATAAACAGCAAAAATTTTCGTCAAATTGTTTGTTCTGTTCAAAAGTGTTTCATATATTTGCATCATTAACCTTCAATTAGGGGTATTTCAAATATCATAAATAACTAATAAAAAAGCATTAACGATGAAAAAGGTTTTATTTTTTATCATGGCAATGGCTGCATTCGTAAATGCAAATGCCTTCAAGTTCGATGGAATTGACCTCAGTGGAACACAACAACAAGTAGCACGAGAAATAAGCGTAAGGGGTTACGTTTACGACCAAGCAACTAACAGTCTCAAGGGCAACTGCCATGGAATGGAGATTTACCTCAGCATGGACACAGAGAACGTACAGGACCGTTCAAAGATTGGACGCCTCATTGTTGACATCCCTATGTCAGACGCTAAGGCATACGAGAATTCAATTGTAGTATTCAACGTTATCTACCACCGCATCGCTTCTACAAGCGGTAACATCACTTACTCAGTTGATGATGACGGTACAGTAATGGAGCTCGTTAAGACTTCTAAGGGTATCCAGCTCGTGTACGTAACACCAAACTACAAGGCTAAGAAATAATCCGACAAGTCATTACGGACGTTCATTCACAAATCCGTAACAACAAATATACAAAGCCACGGTGCAAAATGATTGCACCGTGGCTTTTATATGCAATCATATCATAATCTAAGACATACAACAAGTGTGTGAATTTTCTGTGAACTCTTAAAAGCATTTGTGAATTTTTTGTCAACTGTTTTTGGGGGTATTTTTCATCAAAAACATTCATCTTTGTGGCAAAAATTATAAACCATTAAAAAATTAAATAAGATGAAAAAATTTATAATGCTTTTATTGTATGTAGTATCTATCTCAACCTATGCCTCTTCAAGCTATATGTTGAATGCAGATACAACAATTTCTGAAGTCACAAACAAAAAAGATGACAAATACATAATAAGAGGAGTAGTGCGTGATAGATACGAACCACTATGTTACGCAAGTGTTTATGTAAAGAATAAAGAGAATAGAATAAAGGAAAACACACATGCAAATTGTGCAGGTTATTTTGAACTTGCGGTAGATTCACTACCTGTCAATCTTTATTTTGGATATGTTGGATACCAGACAAAGAAAATAGTAATCACCAAAGACAATTATCATGTTGTAGATGTTATGCTATTCGAAAGACCTACAACATGTTGCTTTGGTGGAAATGTTTATCGTAATTTTATTGTATTAGGAGAAAATGATAAACAGATAACGTCTATTTTTCTAACAGATGAGTATGGGAAATGCGAGAAATATGAATGTCCTAAAGATGAAGGTTTTTTTGTATTTTTCCATAAAGATGGAATCGTAACCATACATGCAGAAGGGTATAAGCCAAAGAAATTCAGTACAAAAAAGTTAATAAAGAAACGTCCTGAACCAATAAAGATAAAACTGAAAAAGATAAAATATCAAACAGAACATTGTATACCATAACACTTTGATTATAAGTAAAACAATAAAGTATTTATTCGTCAGTACCTCTTGTAGTACGAAATTTACCTTTACACTTACACTTTATATCCAAAAGAAAGCCCGAAGGGCTGAAAGAACACAGGCAGGGGGTAGAGCGTAGCGCCCCCCCTGCATAATATACATTTGTTTTTCAGAACTCCGAAGTAGTGACAGAATAGAATGTCTTTTGTGTACTCTGTTTGCACATTCCGAATTAACATCTTACCTTTGTGCAAGAAATACAAAATTATAACATATCATCTTATTATGGATTTGTTTAGTAATTTTAACGTCATGAATAACTTGAATAAGATTAGCAGACTTGTAATCAGTAGATGCGTATTCATCATTTTTTTGTGTCTTTGTTCTGGTTGTCATACAAGCTTTTATAGCCAAGTAAAAAAGAACCAAAAATTCTCAACTAGAATTTATAAGAAATACTTAAATGAATACGACAATGTGTCAATGTTATCATCTATTGGAAACTCCTCTGTGATATGGTATTATAGTAATGGAAAAATAAATATAACTGACATTAAGAAAGCAAAGATATTTTCAGTAAGAGAATTTAGCTGTGATTCCATCCTAAATATAAAGGATTACAAACAAGAATGTTTCAACGAATGTTTGGATGCAGAAGGATTTGAATCATCATTTTATGATAAAAAGACTGATTCGTTATATCATGTATATATTTGCTTGGATATTCGCAATTTAATGATAAATGGAAGTGATTGTCCTGTCGCAAAAGAACTACGAGAACACATAATAAAATACAAATTAAGAGAATTCTAAATTTCAGCAATTAGTATAACACAATATAAAAGCCACGGTGCAAACATTCTGCACCGTGGCTTTTTGCATAACCTTTTTTAGGTGACACAACAAATATTTTTTTATCTGTCATTAACAAATAGAACAGCAACAACACGAACAAATGCTTCGTTTTCGACACCACCGAATACAAATGCAACTATTAAGAGATTAAAATTTGTGTTAAATAATTAAAAAACAAATAAGAAACAATCTAAAACGATATTCTGCATTTGAATATAATCTTTATCTTTGTGGCGCCAAACAAACAAAAATAAAGACATGAAAGATTCCATCTATAAGATTTTTTTCTTTTTTCCACATAACTTCCACAAGAGCTATGGATTTCTTCTGTTGCTTATGTCAATCGTAGGCAAAACATACGCACAAACAGAGACAGACACACATAACTTAAAAATAAAAGACGAAATTCCATGTGACAGCATAAGAATGGAAACAATGCCCTTGATGCCCGACGAACATTACAACGGAGGCTTAGCACCTAACATACAAGGCTTATCCCTATGTTCCCCTCTAACAAACAAGGAACTAAAGATTAACATACCACACGACAACTTCAACACACTCATTGATGATGCCCTACAAGAGATGCGTGACATGAGAAAAGACCACTTTTGGAAAGGAAGACACACCACACTATACGGATTGTCGTCAACCACACGTTTCAAAAACATGATGGAGAATCGTTCCGCATCCTTCATACTCAATTATAAGAAAGACAACATAATCATAGAGGGTGGTTTTGAAGCGAACCAATATGAGACAAACCGAATAACAAATCAATTTGGTATAACAGGTTCAATAACATACACCTTCACACCACATCTTTCCATGACACTCTTTGGCAGTTATTACAACACTACCCCATTTGCTACACTCGCCATGCATCCTTATATTTCGTCATCAACCTATGGAGGTTACATGACCTACAAGGGAGAAAAAGGAGGATTGAAATTGGGAGCACGACGCTACTACGACCCATTCCTAAGACGATGGGAAACAGAGCCCATATTAACACCTACAATACATTTCAGCAATAAATCAAAAATGGAAATACCTTTAGGAGGCTTACTTAAAACAATACTGGAAGAAGCATTCATTAAAGGAAGTAAAAACAACTCTCCAAATATAATGCCCCCACTACAGCCATAATTGTCGGAAAGCCAATTATAACGCCATCTAACTCTTATCTTATGTAAATTTATTCTCTAACAAAAACATAATGGGTAAACACACAAATATTCACAAATAAACACTACCTTTGCAAAAAAACAATAACATCCTAATTATTTTCTATGGGACCACTTATCGTACTTATTTTCTGGGGCATTATAATCACTATCCTCTCTATCATTACAGGCTTTGGAGGTATAGCACTTGGACATTTCATCCAATGGATTTCTGACACAAAGATTAAAACACGAGGATGGTTCTTCTTACCAGGCTTTTGCTTAACAACTTTTTTTTCACTATTATTTGTAGAACTAATAATGTATGGTATCTTTACTTATACAGATATTGGATTTGGAGACTATGCAAGAGTAAACATAAACAAAGACTATTATCTTGGAAGTATCGATTTAGGTTGGGATTTGATGCACGAAGATTCACCTGAAGCATTTATCTCCAACATAGATGAAATTCTTGTTCTCGATGACAAAATCGTTGTTTCCAAAGGCAACAATGTAGATGGTAATAGTACCATATATAGGATATATGAGGTGAATGCAAATAAAAAATACTGCAAGTATCTATATTCCGCACGAACTGCACAAACATTATGGAACAAATACACAAAAGAACATAACATAGACAAAGACAATGTTTATACATGTCATGAATATTATTGGAAATATAAGCAATATTACTTCTGTGGATGCATTATATTTAACTTGCTACTTATTGGTTTTATCATAAAAAAATACGGCAGACGTTACCTTATAAAGGAAGAACCAATAGAAATAATATAGTTATATATACGATAAAGGGTGTGCCTTCAAAATGAGGCACACCCTTTATCGTATCATATCCTTATCCTTGCTTTGCCTTGAAAGCCATGGCATAGAGTTTCATCTGCTTGAGCATGGCAACAAGTCCGTTTGAACGTGTTGGCGAAAGATGTTCCTTGAGTCCAATCTCCTCGATGAAGTGGAGGTCGGCATTAAGTATCTCGTCAGGTGTGTGGTCAGAGAGAACACGAATAAGGAGTGTGACAAAACCCTTGACGATAAGGGCGTCACTCTCTGCCTGAAAATGTACGAGTCCCTCTGGTGTTAGGTCTGCCTGAAGCCATACTCGACTCTGGCAACCATCAATAAGGTTACTCTCTACCTTATACTGTTCTGGAAGTGGCTCCTGCTCTCCTCCAAGGTCTATGAGCAACTGGTACTTGTCCATCCAGTCATCAAAACCAGAGAACTCATCTATTATCTCTTCCTGTATTTCTTCTATTGACATATTTTGAATCTATAATTTCAAATTTATCATTTATGCGTTCCGAAGGCATAAATCATACATTTGACATTTGACATTACAACTACTTTTCGTTCCACAACACAGTAAGCATCGTCTGACCTACAGCCTTGAGAGTCTGCTTATTGATATTGTCTATATTATCGTTTATCGTGTGCCAAGTGCGTGGGAAACCATCCTCATTAACATCTGCACCAATAACATCCACACAAGGAATACCACTAAGGTTCACCTGTACGTGGTCATCTGTTATGGCACCCATCTGGTTATTTGAGAAATAATTGTCATAACCCAGCTTTTGACCTATGTTCCATATCTTGTCCACATACGTTGGAGCATAGCGGAGGCTATAGCTTTCCTTGAGGAACATGGTATTGCTACTACCTACCATGTCAAGGTTTATACCGAAACGAGCCGTATAGTTGTCCACATGGCGAATGCCTGCCCAGTACTGACTGCCAAGACACCATGTGCTTGCACTTGACTCGTCGTACGAATCCTCGAAGTGAGGCATTCCACAGTCCTCTGCATCCCAACAGATGAAGTCGATGGCAAATCCCTTCTGGCGAAGCATGGCAGAATCGCCATTCTCCCTAAGGTCGGCACAGAGCACCCTTGCCATCTCAAGCATCACGCCTATGCTACTCGCACCATCGTTTGCTCCATCAATAGGAGTATGATAGTTTGCCTCGTCATCGTCATTATCTGCCCAAGGACGGCTGTCCCAGTGGCCAGAGATAATGATATGTATGTCTGCATCAGGGTTTACGCTTGCCACGATATTACGCATCTTGATAGGCGTACCGTTATACAGCTTGGAGTCAGCATACTGATTGTATATCTTTGCACCGAAGCTCTCAAACTTGGATGCTATATAGTCACCACACTTGTCATGAGCCTCTGAGTTCATGGTACGAGGACCAAACTCACATTGCCTTGCCACATAAGCATAGGCACTATCCTCACAAAAGGCAGGAGCATCCACAAGCGCGGAGGAATCATCAGATGTAGCCTGCTGTCCGTTCTTGCAACATACTAATGCCATAGCGGCAATAGCGTATATCATTTTTTTCATAGATGCCAAAATTATGAATTTTGAATTATGAATTTTTCATTTCTTTCCTTCCTGCATTCCACATAAGCCATGCGCCAAGGAGGCAGAAAGGAACACTAAGCAACTGTCCCATATCAAGCAACATTCCCTGCTCAAAATCCACTTGTTCCTTCTTGATAAACTCGACGAAGAAACGGAACACAAAGATTGTCGTGATGCAGAAGCCGAAGTAGAAGCCGTTGCCCGGCTTGAAACGCTCTATGCCACTTGTGCTCTTTGTCTTATATATATAGAACTGGGCAAAGAAGATTAGAGCGTAAGCTATTGCCTCATAAAGCTGGGCAGGATGACGTGGAACAGGCATACCCTCCACAAGTGCCTCATGGCTATGGAAGATGAATGCCCAAGGCACATCTGTCACGTTACCGATAATCTCAGAGTTCATGAGGTTGCCAAGACGGATGAAGCAAGCTGTAACAGGTACGGCTATTGCCACATTGTCTATAACATGGAACATCTTCATGCCCACGTTCCTTGCATATAATATCATGGCAAGGATGACACCTATTGTTCCTCCATGGCTTGCAAGTCCCTCGTAGCCGCGATACTGGAAGTCCCAGCTGTCTGGGGCAAAGCGTACTGGAATGAGCATCTCAAGGAAGGCCTTGAAGCTGCTCAGGTAATAGGCAGGCTCATAGAACAAGCAATGTCCTATGCGGGCACCTGCTATGATACCCACAAAACAATAGAGGAAGAGAGGGTCAAACTTCTCGTCTTCCAACTTCTGCTGCTTGTAGATACGCTGCACAATAATGTAGCCAAGTATAAGACCTACACACCAACAAGCAGAGTACCACCTTACTGCAAAACCACCCAGATTGAATATCTCAAGCGATGGTTGCCAATCAATGAATGCAAACATAACAACAGACCCTCTCCCCAGCCCTCCCCCTCTATGGGGAGGGTGAGCCGTCCGGGTCATTACGGTTTAATAGTTATGCTCTCAGAGCTATTATTATTAAGTGACTACCCTCTCCGCCGTATGGTCTCCCTCCCCATAGAGGGGGAGGGTCGGGGAGAGGGTCCATTATTCCTTACACGTTAAAGAGGAAGTGCATGATGTCGCCATCCTGTACCACGTATTCCTTACCTTCCACGGCAAGCTTACCAGCCTCGCGTACTGCAGACTCGCTACCGTACTTGATGTAATCCTCGTACTTGATGACCTGAGCACGGATGAATCCCTTCTCAAAGTCGGTATGGATGACACCTGCACACTGTGGAGCCTTCCAGCCCTTGCGGTAAGTCCAAGCCTTTACCTCCATCTCACCAGCCGTGATGAATGTCTGGAGGTTGAGGAGTGAATAGATAGCCTTGATGAGTCGGTTGCAACCGCTCTCCTCAAGTCCCATGTCCTCAAGGAACATCTGCTTCTCCTCATAGCTCTCAAGCTCGGCGATGTCAGCCTCTGTCTGGGCAGAGATAATCATAAGCTCTGCATCCTCGTCCTTGATAGCCTCACGAACACGCTCGACGTACTCGTTACCATCCTTTGCACTCTTGTCGTCCACGTTGCAGACATAGAGAACAGGCTTTGTAGTGAGGAGGAACATCTTCTTTGAAGCGTTCACCTCATCCTCGTTCTCAAGCTCTACGGTACGTGCACTCTTACCAGCAAGGAGGGCATCCTTGTACTTGAGGAGAACCGTGTATTCAACCTTTGCGTCCTTGTCGTGACCTACCTGGGCAATCTTCTCGACCTTCTTGATACGTGCCTCCACGGTCTCAAGGTCCTTGAGCTGAAGCTCTGTATCGATTATCTCCTTGTCACGTACAGGGTCAACTGAACCATCCACGTGAACGATGTTACCATTGTCAAAGCAACGGAGAACATGTATGATAGCGTCGCACTCACGGATATTTCCAAGGAACTGGTTTCCGAGACCTTCACCCTTGCTTGCACCCTTCACGAGACCTGCGATATCCACGATATCACATACGGCAGGAACGATGCGTCCTGGATGAACAATCTCAGCAAGCTTTGTGAGTCGCTCATCAGGCACACTTACCTGACCGAGCTGTGCGTCGATTGTACAGAATGGAAAGTTTGCTGCCTGTGCCTTTGCACTTGAGAGGCAGTTAAAGAGTGTAGATTTTCCTACGTTAGGAAGGCCTACAATACCTGCTTTTAATGCCATATAGAGAAATGGCCCAGACCCTCTCCCCAGCCCTCCCCCTCTATGGGGAGGGAGGCCGTCCGGGACTATTTTAGTTACTTGTTATATTTATCTTTTTGCAATCAAAATTTTTTGCCCTTATCCGTAATTCATGCGTAATGCTCCGGAGGTCGCCCCCTTCGGGGGACGGGGGGCTTTTTAGCATACCAGGCTTCCGCCCTTCACCTGCTTCTCCACAGTTGTTACGGCGATAGAGCCGTCCCAGTTCTCGGCAGAGAGAATCATACCCTCGCTCACGAGACCGTTCTTGAACTCACGTGGAGCAAGGTTGGCGATGAAGAGAACCTGCTTGCCAACAAGCTGCTCTGGCTCATACCATTGGCTGATACCGCTCACGATTATACGTCCCTTAGGAGTACCATCGTCAAGCTTGAACTTGAGGAGCTTCTTCATCTTTGGTACACGCTCACATTCGAGAACTGTAGCCACACGTATGTCAAGCTTAGTGAAGTCGTCGAATGACACAGTCTCCTTCACAGGCTTAGCCTCTGCGTTAGCCTCAGCATTAGCCTTGATTGTAGCCTCAAGCTTGTCCATCTGGAACTTGATTACGTCGTCCTCAATCTTAGAGAAGAGCAACTCAGGCTTGCCAAGCTGCTTGCCAGCAGGGAGGATATTAGTGTTACCGAGGTCTTCCCAGTTCACGTCTGGCATGTTAATCATCTTGCGAAGCTTAGCAGAAGAGAATGGGAGGAATGGCTCGAATGCAATTGCAAGGTTGGCTGTGAGCTGGAGAGAGATGTAGATTACAGTCTTCACGCGCTCAGGGTCAGTCTTGATTACCTTCCAAGGCTCCTCGTCAGCAATATACTTGTTACCGATACGTGCAAGGTTCATAGCCTCCTTCTGTGCCTCACGGAACTTGAAGCCCTCGAGGAGAGCCTCCACCTTACCCTTGATGCTTACGAATTCCTCAAGCGTTGCCTTGTCAGTATCAGTAAGCTCACCACATTCAGGAACGATACCGTCGTAGTACTTCTGAGTGAGCTGGAGTGCACGGTTCACGAAGTTACCATACACAGCCACAAGCTCATTGTTACAGCGAGCCTGGAAGTCAGCCCAAGTGAAATCGTTATCCTTAGTCTCAGGCGCATTGGCAGTAAGAACATAGCGAAGCTCATCCTGACGGTTTGGAAGTTCCTCAAGATACTCATTGAGCCATACAGCATAGTTCTTAGACGTTGAAATCTTGTTACCCTCAAGGTTCAGGAACTCATTTGAAGGCACGTTGTCTGGAAGGATATATTCTCCATGGGCTTTGAGCATGGCTGGGAATACGATACAGTGGAACACGATGTTATCCTTACCGATGAAGTGAATGAGACGAGTGTCCTCGTCCTTCCACCACTGTTCCCAGTTGCCATACTTCTCTGGATTAGCGTCACATACCTCCTTGGTGTTAGAGATATATCCAATAGGGGCGTCGAACCATACATAGAGCACCTTACCGTCTGCTCCCTCCACAGGAACAGGGATACCCCAGTCAAGGTCACGGGTAACGGCACGTGGCTTGAGACCGCTGTCGAGCCATGACTTACACTGTCCATAGACGTTGCTACGCCACTCAGTGTGGTCTTCGAGAATCCACTTCTCAAGCCACTGCTGGTAGTCGTTGAGAGGAAGGTACCAATGCTTAGTAGCCTTCTTCACGAGAGGATTGCCATTGATGGCATTCACAGGGTTGATAAGCTCGTCTGGAGAGAGAGTAGCACCACACTTCTCACACTGGTCGCCATAAGCACCCTCAGCATGACAGCGAGGACACTCACCCTTGATGTTACGGTCAGTCAGGAACTGCTTAGTCTCCTCGTCATAGAACTGCTCTGAAGTCTGCTCGATAAACTTACCCTCATCATAGAGTTTCTTGAAGAAGTCAGAAGCAAACTTATGGTGAATATCTGAAGTAGTACGACTATAAACGTCAAATGAAATACCGAAGTCCTCGAATGACTTCTTGATGATACCGTGATAACGATCAACGACATCCTGAACTGTACAACCTTCCTTCTTGGCACGGATAGTTACAGGCACACCATGCTCGTCGGAACCACCTACGAAGAGTACGTCCCTGCCTTTGAGACGGAGGTAACGGACATAGATATCAGCTGGCACATAGACACCTGCGAGGTGACCGATGTGAACTGGTCCGTTGGCGTATGGTAGAGCCGAAGTTACAGTTGTTCTTTTGAAATTCTTCTGTTCCATCTTATTTAATTTTTACACATTTTGGCGCAAAGTTAATAAAAAATACTCACACTTCTTTTAAGGCCACTTCTAAAAATTAGATTTAAACGTTTTCAAGTATATTTTACAGCCTGTTTTTAAAAAACTAATTCAAGTTTCGCAAGTTCAGCTGGTGCTTTACTAGCAAGGAGTTAAAAAGAAGTTAAAGTGGAGTTAAAGTGGAGTTAAAAAGACGAATGTTTAAGGCTCAGTTGCAAAAGTAACTTATGCTTTATTCCGAATGGCTCTCTGTGGACTCCTCGGAGCACCTGCGACCTTCGTGGACTCGTCAAAAAACAAGCATATATGTAAAACTCTGCTTTCTCCGTGGCTCCGCTTCCTATAGAAAAAACAAAATATTATTTGTTAAAAAATGTTTATTTCGAGAATTATGCAAGCTCAGCCTTTCCTTGTAGTCTTTTGTACTCATGACAGGCTTCATAATCCATGTCATTTTTGACAAGTGAGATGG
>JAFZVY010000141.1 GCA_017617575.1 Bacteroidaceae bacterium
ATCTTTCAGCCAAAGACGACTGAAAAGAAAGAACTGCAATATTTTTAGCCGTTAACTTTCAACTGTTAACTCTTAACTTTTAACTCTCGTCCTGCGAGCTTATGCTTCCCATCCGAGGGCACTTGCTCCAAGTACGGCAGCATTCTTGTCCATAAGACCTGAAATGAGGAACTTAGCCTTGCCACGGAAGATAGGAAGGACGCTTGCATCGTATGACTCACGTATTGGCTTCATGATAAGCTCGCCTGCACGACAGAGACCTCCAAAGAAGATGTAAGCCTCTGGACTTGAGAATGCAGTGAAGTCAGCACATGCCTCACCAAGCATCTTGCCTGTGAAATCAAATATCTCCTGAGCAACGGCATCACCCTTGCCTGCTGCAATACTTACGTCGAGTGACTCTATCTCCTCGGCTGGCTTCTCACGGAGAAGTGATGGGCGGTCAGTATTGGCAAGTATCTCACGAGCCGTACGTGCAACACCAGTAGCTGAACAGTAAGCCTCAAGGCATCCAGTACGTCCGCATCCACACTTGCGGCCTTCCTTGCCACGTACCATGATGACGTGTCCAAGCTCTCCTGCAAAGGCGTCATGTCCATAGACGAGTTGTCCGTTTACGACGATACCAGAGCCTACGCCTGTTCCGAGTGTGATGACGATAAAGTTCTTCATGCCCTGTGCCACTCCGTATGCCATCTCACCCATGGCTGCAGCATTAGCATCATTAGTAAGTTTTACGCCAAGTCCTCCGAGTTTCTCGCTGAACATCTTTGCGAGAGGCACAACGCCAGTATGTCCCCAAGAGAGGTTTGGAGCAAACTCGATTGTTCCGTTATAATAATTTCCATTAGGCGCACCAATACCCATTCCCTGAATATTCTCAAGTCCGCCTACACGAGAGATTACTCCATTAAGACACTCGACACCTGCCTCCACGAACTCTTCTGCCGTAGCGTACTTCTGAGTCTTTATTGAGTCTTCTGCAATTATGTTTCCGTCCTTATCGACGATTCCGAAAACGGTGTTTGTACCTCCGAGGTCAACACCAATAACGTATGGTTTCATTTTGATTTTTGTATTAGGTTTGTACTTTTACATCAGCAAAAGTACAAAAAGTTTGAGCAAACCAATTAGATTCTATAAAAAAATGACTATTTTTGCACGAAGTTTAAGTAATTTCTAAATATTTATCAAGGATGAGAAGAATACTTGCGACCATAATGTGCATATTTGCCACCCTCGCATCAAGTGCGCAGGAGCCTATAAGCATCGACCTATGGCAGGATGGATTGCCTAACAGCAACGGCATAGACAAGACCGAGCCATTTGATGATTCCAAGCAGAACTTCAAACCTAGCATCAGGGTGTACCTGCCAGAAAAGAGCAAGGCTAACGGAATGGCGGTGGTATGCTTGCCAGGCGGCGGCTATACTCATCTTGCCGTTGACCACGAAGGCTACGACTGGGCACCCTACTTCAACGACCTCGGCTTTGCATTCGTGGTACTCAAGTACCGAATGCCACACGAAGTGACGGACGTGCCTATCAGCGACGCCAAGGAAGCACTCCGCATCGTGAGGGAGAATGCCAAGGAATGGGGCATTGACCCGAAGAAGGTCGGCATCATGGGTTCAAGCGCAGGCGGACACCTTGCCACGACAGTCGCAACGCACAGCCTTCCGGGTACGGAGCCAAACTTCCAGATACTCTTCTATCCTGTCGTGACGATGGATGTGAACTACACCCACAATGGTTCGCGACAGAACCTCATAGGCGAGAAGCCTGCAAAGGAGACGGTGGACCTCTACAGCAACGACAAGCAGGTCACGTCAAACACTCCACGTGCCATACTTCTCCTCTCGGACGATGACAAGGTCGTTCCTTCGCCTAACAGCGTAAACTACTACCTTGCCCTACGTCGTCACAACGTGCCAGCCACGATGCACATCTATCCTTCGGGCGGACACGGATGGGGATGCAGGAAGAACTTCAAATATCACAATGAGATGATGGCTGACCTCACGGCATGGCTCAAGACTCTCAAATAACGCAAACACTTTATGTTACATAACAACAACATATACTACAAGCCGCGCAAGCGACTCATGATTATCTATACCGGAGGTACAATCGGTATGATACGCAACACCGAGACAGGAGCACTTGAGACGTTCAACTTTGACCATCTCACAAGACACGTTCCTGAACTCAAACAGTTTGACTACATACTTCACAACTACCAGTTTGACCCACCTATCGACTCGTCAGACATGCAGCCTGCGCTTTGGGCTAAGATTGTGAAGATAATCGACTATAACTACGACAAGTTCGACGGTTTCGTGATTCTTCACGGAACGGACACAATGGCTTACACCGCATCGGCACTCAGCTTCATGCTTGAGAACCTCGGAAAGCCAGTAATACTCACAGGTTCGCAGTTGCCTATCGGCGCACTCCGCACGGACGGCAAGGAAAACCTCATAACAGCCATCGAACTGGCAGCCGCACAGGACAAGGACGGACACCCAATAATACAGGAGGTGTGCGTGTTCTTCGGACATCAGCTCTTCAGGGGAAACAGATGTACGAAGTCAAGTTCCGAGAGCTTCAACGCATTCTCTTCGTACAACTATCCAAGCCTTGCAACGTCGGCTATCAACATACATTTCAACGAGGCGGCTATCTACCGCACTCCACACACAAGTCCTTTCAAGGCACACACCGAACTTAGCACGGAGGTCATAGCCCTCTCGCTCTTCCCTGGCATCCAGCAAGAGACGGTGGAACAGGTGTTTGCCATGAAGTGCATCAAGGGAATCGTGTTCCGTGCCTTCGGTTCGGGCAACGCCCCTCGCCAGCAATGGCTCATAGACGCCATTCGCAAGGCAACAGAAGACGGCAAGGTGATTGTCAACATCACCCAGTGTCAGAGTGGTGGCGTTGAGATGGGCATATACGAGACAGGCCTCCAACTCATCGAGGCTGGCGTCATCAGCGGTCACGACATGACCATCGAAGCAGCTTTGACCAAGCTCATGGTACTCTTCGGACGCGGTTTCCGTCCTACCGAGGTTCGCCATCTTATGAGCAAGAACATTGCTGGAGAACAAACGGATTAAAATGACTTTATGCTATTACAACTAAGCGCAAACATACAGAACATACCTAACTTTATACCTTGGCAACAGACCATCGGACTGATGGAAATGATTGTCAAGGGAACCATCATTGGTACCGTCGTGTCTGCCCCAATGGGACCTACAGGCGTACTCTGTATTCAGCGCACACTCAACAAAGGACGCTGGTACGGCTTTGCCACAGGATGTGGAGCCGCACTTAGCGATATCATTTATGCAATAATTACTGGTTACGGAATGTCATTCGTGGTGGACTACATCGAAGACCCACACCTTCTCTTCTGGATGAAGCTCGTGGGATGCGCCCTGCTTTTCATCTTCGGCATCTACACGTTCCGTAGTAACCCAGCAGGAGAGATACGCAACGTGTCGCACAACAAGGGAAGCCTTGTGACTACGTTCCTCACGGGATTCTCAACCACATTCCTCAACCCGGGTATAGTATTCCTGTTCCTGGCTATGTTCGGTCAGTTCACGTTCATCGTGCCTGACAACCCTATACCACAGATAGCAGGATACATATTCATCATCATCGGTGCGCTCCTATGGTGGTTCGTACTCTCATGGCTTGTGGATAAGGTAAGGAATCGCTTTGAAGAAAGAGGACTATGGATCATAAATCGTGTCATCGGCGTTATCGTGATGATTGTCTCTGCCGTCGTTGCAATATGGACGCTCACAGGCAATAGCATACCGTCGATGTACTAAAGACCCTCTCCCCATCCCTCCCCCTCTATGGGGAGGGTGACTAATGCAAGGTGGAGCTATCCCTTTCGACAGCGCCAATAGCTATCCCTTTCGACCGTCATTGGTCGAAAGTCATCCGCAATAACTAAAAAACTTAAGAACTCAACTTTTAATTCCGTAAGGTTAGGACGTGTATATTTCAGAGCAACTAAAGCAAGTTAACATAGCAGAGTATCTTCTCTACATGTGGCAGATAGAAGATACCATCAGGGCATACAATCTTGACATAGACAAGATTGCAAGCGAATACATCCCTAAGTTCAAGCTTGACGACGAACGTAGCGAGACACTCAAGGGATGGTACGAAAGCCTCATACAGATGATGCGCGAGGAAAGCGTGGAGGAGCAAGGACATCTACAGATAAACAAGAACATCATCCTTCTTCTCACCGACCTTCATCTTCAGGTTCTCAAGTCACCTAAGTTCCCATTCTACTCTGCAGCCTACTACAAGGCACTTCCTTTCATCGTGGAATACAGGAACAAGAGCAACGGACAGGAGAAGTCAGAGATTGAGAACTGCTTCGATGCCCTCTACATGGTGATGCTGCTCAAGGCACAAGGCAAGCCTGTAACACCAGAGACTGCTGCCGCCATAGACAACATCGTCAAGATGCTCAGCATGCTCAGCGAATACTATAAGAAGGATAAGGCAAACGAGCTGGAGGTGTAAGCCCCATTCGACCGTCTTTGGTCGAAAGCCTTCCTCAACAACATAAAAACTTAAGAACTTAAGAACTCAAAAAATCATGAACATATTGATTACGGGCTGTAATGGCCAGCTTGGCAATGAGATGCAGCTTCTCGCCAAGGATAATCCACAGCATAAGTATTTCCTCACGGACGTAGTAATACCAGAGGGACTTGACGCAACCGTTCTCGACATCACCAATCAGCAGGCTGTCGAGGATTTCGTAACAGCAAACAGCATCGACTGCATCGTCAACTGTGCAGCCTTCACAGCTGTTGACAAGGCAGAGAGCGCAGAGGAATTCTGCAACCTCCTAAACAACATAGCTCCGGGCTATCTCGCACAGGCTGTAGGCAAGCGTGGTGGCTGTATGATTCAGGTGAGCACCGACTACGTATTCGACGGAACAAACCATACTCCTTACAAGGAGGAGCAGCCAACATGCCCTAACTCCGTATATGGAGTGACGAAGCTTGCTGGCGAGAAGGCAGTCATGGCAGGCTGTGCCAAGAGCATGGTCATCCGTACTGCATGGCTCTACTCCATCTATGGCAACAACTTCGTAAAGACCATGATTCGCCTTGGCAAGGAAAAGCCTGAGCTTGGCGTCATCTTCGACCAAGTCGGTACACCAACATACGCACGTGACCTTGCAGTAGTCATCATGACTGCCATCAACAAGGGTATCGTGCCAGGTATCTACCACTTCTCCAACGAAGGAGTCATCTCATGGTACGACTTCACAAAGGCTATCCATCGCCTTGCTGGCATCACCACTTGCAAGGTACGTCCTCTTCACACTGAGGAATACCCAACTCCTGCCGCACGTCCTCACTACTCTGTCCTCGACAAGACAAAGATTAAGCAGACATACGGCATCGAAGTCCCTTACTGGGAGGAGAGCCTCAAGGAATGCGTTGAAGCTTTAATTCATAATGCATAATGAACTTAGCAAAATCATTCGTAGTTCATAATGCACATTATATGTAACAAAAACGAGGATTTAGTCCATGTGACTAAATCCTCGGTTTTGTTTTTCTTCCATGCTCTCAATTTCCCTGCACATTACGTTCCACAGTCAAACGGACTAATATTAGGCCGTCCACCGACTATCATTAGTTAGAGTGACCATGTATGTACAAAGGATAAAGCATGTATATATAATAACAGAGTAACATCTCCCTCACACTATATGGAGAGGGCTGGGAGAGAGTCTGTCTATTTCTCAAAGTGCTGGTAGTCCTTGAGGCTTCGGTAGTTGCCACCCCATCGCCAACCACGTTCGCGGAAAAGACGATAGACGATATCACCACCTTTTATAATATAAGGTGAAGAGTTGTTACGACTATATGCGTATGGACGACCACTCTTTGGAGAGATGACACTACCCTTCACGTATGGGTTGTAGAGAGGGTTGAGGTCGATGGCACATCCACGGCCATGGTAGGATATCTGACTACGGCTACCCGTGACGAAGCGAAAGTTGAAGCAACTGGTATTATTAGCTTCCATGGAACGCTCATCGTCCGCATCATATTCGTCTATGAGCGTCATAAGCTCGATAGGATAATTTGCCTCGTACAACTTGCGGAAGATATAGACCACATCTGCCGCCACCTTACGTCCAACGACAAGTTCGCCCATCTGGTTCTCGCCCTTGAAGTTGCGATGAAGCACACGCACATAGCGCAAGTCATCACGCTTGAGCGTACAGTCAGCCTTCCAACTCTTGCCCGCCATACGTGCAAAGATGCGATCGCTTATGGGTTCTGCCACAAAGCAACTATCCAGTCCGTATGCCTTGACAAGCGAGTCGCAGACTACGGTACGCGCAATCCAATTAGACATCTCTGGCACAGATTGCGCAGAGATGTCTAACGTGATAAATAATATTATAAAAAGAGAAACAATCTTGTTCATCTGGAGGTTTGTTTAGAGCTTGACCTTCCTGCCATTTATGATATAGATGCCTGACTTTGCCTTGTCCCTGTCAACGGCACGACCTGTGATGTCGAACATTACGCCACTCTTGCGGTTGGCAGCCACGCTATTGATGGCATCATAATACGTCTGCTTGAACGTCATGGACTTCACCTGTATCTCCTGTGCCATGTTGGTTGAGAATGCCACCATGCGGATGCGTGACTCATCAATCCTCTTCTCCGATTCCGTAATCATCTCATGGAGTGGAATGGCAAAGCGTGTGGAGTTGTTTGCCAAGTCAACCGTATAAGCCTCTGCCCAGTAGTTGGACGTATCGTAAATCTTCATGCGTGAAGCGAAACGTACAGGATAAGCAAGCTCAACGATAAGACTGTCATGCATGGACAGGTCAAGTCCCTCATCCTCGTAACGCCATCCTGCACTACCTCCGTTTGAAAGGCGTATGCCGTTGATGCCGTTACTATTCTGGTAGTGCATATTGTCATACAGAATCTTTGTCAAGAAGCAATCGTCGCTAAACTCAAACGGATTCTCAGGGATGACCTGCTTCCTGTAGTAACGTACCGCACTTGGATAGTCCTTCTTTTCCCATTCCTGATACCAGCCAAAGAATGGTTCGCCACAAGCCTCCGAAATGCCATAGAGTCCCGGACGAACCTTGCCCGTCTCAAGATACTCGTCAATATCAACATAGAAGTCTGGTGCACTTATGATTGTACCCACGTTATCATAGCTGTCGAGTATTGCCTTCAGAGCCATTCCCCAGTTTGAAGTGGTGGCTGTTGACCATGTACCATAGTTGCCATACATTATGTTTCCTTCAGCATCCTCACGACCAGACTCTGGGTCGATAGGACTCCAGTCGGTCTCCGTAATCATAATAGGATTTGTATAGAGGACTGGCACGCACTTCACAAACCTGCGCACGGCATAATCGTGCTCACATAGTTCCTCGTCCACGTCGAACCTACCCTCGTAGGCATGCACAGCAAAACCAAGATTCTCGTCAACCAATGGGTACTGGATGTAATCGGCAAACTCCGACTGCCAATGTGTACCCGGAGCCCAAATGATTCCGTTGAAGCCATTCTTACGAATAACGTCGATTATTGGCTGGAAGAAATCGCGAAGCGCATTCTTAGTAACAAGTCCCGACTTATTGGTCACACGTATAGGGTCGCTTGCCAACTCTATGCTTATCTGTCCCGAATACTTCTTGATAGAGTCATTTCGTGACAACTGCTCCCACACGTCCGTAAGGTACTCCTGGTAGTCGCCACCCACGGAGATGCTACTCTGGCACACGCCAGGTGGACGCATGATTACATACATCCCGTGATTGAGAGCCTTTGAAATCAAAGGCCAGTATAGTTTCTTGAAATATGTCTTTAGCTTATTTGCGCTAAATCGAGAAATGTCCGCTTCACCATACTGGTTAGGGTCTGGAGCTATGTCCGTACGATTTGTCCAAGCAGGGTCAATGTGAAAGCGTAGGACATCAGCGCAAGCACCCTGTTCCTTGTCCGTTATGGCATCAAGCACCTTGTCGAAGTAAGCGAGGCAAGCAGGAATAGAGTCGTCAATCGTCAAGATTCCCCATCGGCTTCTGTTGGCATTTGGGTTTGGCGAATCCATCACTCCGTGAAGAACAACCTTATTACCGACCTCATCGCGCAACTGGTTTCCATCGACATGAAGCGCAGGCCTTAACTGTGCATTGGCTGTCACAGCCAAAAGGAACAAGCATAAAGTAATGAGCTTCCTAATATTCATACTATAAGTTTTTTAAGCAGACCATCTCACCCTTTCCACTCTACTGCGAGAGGAGCGACTATTGTAAGAATATTGTCTGAAAAATAATTATCCTTTTAATCTTAAAATTCGTTCGTTATGAAAAAATACGATTTTTTTCTTAGCCACCAACAGAAAATGTGAAAATATCTCTTATTACGTACTAATAACCACTACAAAAAGCGACCTAATACATGTTTTCATGTTACATTTAAGTATCATGTAACATAACACAAAAACAAAGGGACATACGGCAAAAACAAATAATGAAAGTGTTTGTACATTTGCGATTGTAAGTTTTATTTAAGTTTTTAAGTTCGTGAGTTCTTAAGTTTTTTAGTCTTCGCAGAGAAGTACAGGCGCAAGAGTTAACAAACTTAAAAGCATTCGCAACAACAAACAAACTCGCTAACCTAAAAGCTTAAGAACTTATAAACTAACAAACTCAACAACTCAAAAACCAACAAACTTAAAAACTCAAAACATCACATAATGAAGAAAACATTTCTATCTCTTATGATGCTTATCGCAACCTGTTCCATTCAGGCTGCCGACAACTTCATAACATTCAGCAACGATAATAAAGCCACGACTATTGAACTTTCGGCTGGTGGCAAGATAACATTTGACGCTAACGACCACAAGGGTATTATCCTTGCCATCAACAACCTTAAATCCGACATGCAGAAGGTGATGGGACGAAGCGAGGCACCTGTCATCATCGGTTCACTTGACAAGAGTAAGGTCATTGCCGACCTTATGAAATCAAACAAGAACATAGCAAAGCTTCTCAACAGCGAGCTAAAGGGCAAGACGGAGAAGTACATCATAACAACCATAGATACAAAGGAAGGAAAGTCACTTCTCATAGCAGGTTCGGACAAGCGCGGAACAATATACGGTGTTTACGAGTTGTCCGAGCAGCTTGGAGTGTCTCCTTGGTACTGGTGGGCAGACGTACCTGTGATGAAGCACGACAAGGTATTTGCAAAAGAAGGTGTCTATACTGATGGCGAGCCAGCCGTGAAGTATCGTGGTATCTTCCTCAACGACGAATGGCCAGCCATGGGCAACTGGACGACAGAGAAGTTCGGCGGCTTCAACCACAAGATGTATGAGAAGGTGTTTGAGCTCGTCCTTCGTCTTCGAGGCAACTACATGTGGCCTGCCATGTGGAACGCGGCATTCTATGCCGACGACCCAGAGAACTCAAAGACTGCTGACGAGATGGGAATATGTATGGGTACAAGCCATCACGAGCCTCTCGCACGTGCACATCAGGAATGGACAAGGGTAAGGACACGTGGTGCATGGAACTATGACACCAACCGCGAGGAGCTTGTCAACTTCTGGAAGGAAGGTGTTGAGCGCATGAACGGAACGGAGGACGTGCTTACCATTGGTATGCGTGGTAATGGCGACGAACCAATGGGCGAAAAGGCCGACGTCAACCTCCTTGAGCGTATCGTGGAACACCAGCGCAAGCTTATTGCAGAAGGAACAGGCAAGCCAGCAAACAAGACTCCACAGATGTGGGCATTATATAAGGAAGTACAAGAGTATTACGAGAAGGGAATGCGTGTGCCGGATGATGTCATCCTTCTCCTTTGTGACGACAACTGGGGTAACGTCCGTATCCTTCCTTCACTCTCAGGCAAGAAGGCAGACAACTGCATAGCTCCTCACAAAGGCGGCTACGGAATGTACTACCACGTTGATTACGTAGGTGGCCCTCGTAACTACAAGTGGATTAACGTGAGTCAGATTCAGAGAATATGGGAACAGATGCTCCTCACATACCAGTCGGGAGTTGATAAGCTCTGGATACTCAACGTGGGTGACCTCAAGCCAATGGAGTTCCCTATCGACTTTTGGTTCAAGATGGCTTGGAACCCTAACCAGTTCGGGAATGCAGGCAACAACACAGAGCTTCAGAACTATACAGAACGATTCTGCGCTCAGCAGTTTGGCGAGGCACAAGCCAAGGAAGCCGCTCGCATCCTCAACCTTCAATGCAAGTATGCACATCGCATCACCCCAGAGCTTCTCAACAAGAACACATATAATCTCCAGACAGGCGAATGGGACAAGGTTGTGGCTGACTTCAAGGCACTCGAAGCAGATGCACTCAACCAATACATTTCACTCCCAGAGGAATATAAGGACGCATATAACGAACTTATACTTTTCCCTGTACGTGCGCTCTCAAACATTTATTCTTTGCATTATGCCTATGCAAAGAATGATTACTTCGCATCAAAGAATGACGTGGAGGCAAACGAGTGGGCAACGAAGGCTCGCCAATATTATGACCGTGACTCCGTACTTTGCTACGAGTACAATCACAAGATAGCAGGCGGCAAGTGGAACCACATGATGGACCAGCTTCACATCGGCTACCGCTCATGGCAAGAACCTCGCTTCCGCTACTTCCCACAGACAAAGAGCGTTGACGAGGCAAAGGCCGTCAAGCCTTCAAACATATTCGTAGAAAAGAATGGCGTAGTAAGTATAGAGGCTCCTCACTTCACATCTTGCACACCTTCTGCCAACGCTCAATGGACAACCATAGCCGACTATGGCAAGACAGACGGAGCCGTAGCACTCATGCCTTACACGGCAAGCACGGACGGAGCAAGCATAACGTACAAGTTCCAGACAAACAAGACTGGTGACTACACTATCTATTTGTACTTTGCTCCTACATTCCCATTCAACGGTACACAGCAGATGTCCCTTAGCCTTGACAACGGCACAGCATCCGTCTTTGACGTGAACAAGCACAAGGGCGACCAGAACTACGAGTGGGAAGCAAGTCGCATAAACATTCAGAAGGTAGCATTCCATATCGACTCAACAACCGATGGCATTCACACGCTTACTCTCAAGCCTTTGAATCCAGCCATCGTACTTGAACGTCTCGAACTCGACTTCGGCGGTCGCACCAAGACATACCTCGGAATGCCAGAATCTGAGATGAAATAGCCACTTCCCTATCACTCTGGAAAGCGAATTAGCCACTCCGAGGCAAGGCAGAGGCTGACATTTAGCAACCATCAAGCTTCCTCAAGAAACAGAGAGGAAAAAGGAAATAGTAACAAAGGCGTGCCGTTAACGACACGCCTTTTTCACGTCTAATAGTAATCTGTAGATTACATAATTACATTATATTGTCCTAATCTTTATCAATTCCTAATTATTTTTATCTATTCAAGTTATTTTTTATAAATTTCCATGCGTAATAACAATATAATGCATACATTTGCGCACGAATTACACAAAGACTAACATATTTAGCAAACTAACAAAAAACGTTTACATTACTAAAACAACTTGTAACACAAAAGAAACTATGGGGTATTTAGCAAAACTTAAAACTTGTAGCAGCGGCTTCGAAGCACAATTATTAAAAGGAGCGCTGATGGCTCAAGGCATCGTTTGTATGCTGAGCAACAAAGGTATGACTAACGTCTACGGATGCACAGGCACATTATCTGAAGCAATCGACATCATGGTAAGGGACGCAGATTTAGATGCTGCAAAGGAAATAGTAAACCATACTGATCTCTCAGATAATGAAAAGGCAGTAAATGACGAGTCACTCAAAAATGTCGAATGGAGTTTCGGATAATCCAAACGTAATTCCCAAACGATTAAAGGCAGGTTCTAAATCATGGATTTAGAGCCTGCCTTCTTTTTTTATTTATGCCTTTCGCCGAACTCAGCGAAAGGAACTAACGAGCATCATTCATTGCTTATTCTCTTGGGCGTGTTGCTGGGTCGCAAGTGATTCCAACACCAAGTTTCTTGAATATCTTCTGGTCAACCTCGCTGAGCATGACTGTTGCGTGTGCCTGACAACCCTTGAGCTCAGGAAGCTTCTGGAGTGCCTTTGCACAATTCTCGTCAGAGACGCTAAGCATGGAGAGTGCCACGAGTACCTCGTCTGAATGGAGACGGAGGTTCTTGCCTTCGAGATATTCCATCTTAGTCTTCTGTATTGGCTCAATCATGGATTGAGGAATAAGCTTGAGAGTATGGTCAATACCTGCAAGATGCTTTGTAGCGTTAAGGAGAAGAGCCGCACTTGCTCCGAGGAGTGCTGAACGCTCAGCTGTTATGATAGTACCGTCTGCAAGTTCGATTGCCATAGATGGATTACCAGATTCTTCCTTGCGCTCCTTGGCAGCAATAGTAGTCTTACGATCAGCAGTTGTGATATTTGCCTGCTTGAAGAGAAGGGAAATCTTGCTTACCTCAGCTTCGTTGCATCCACCTTCAGCCATCTTGCCAAGAGCAGTATAGTAACGACGGATAATCTCGTCCTTTGCAGCTGCACAACAAGCCTCATCGTCGCTTATGCAGAAGCCAACCATATTGACACCCATGTCTGTAGGTGACTTGTATGGACAATGGCCGTAGATACCTTCAAAGAGAGCCTTGAGAACTGGGAATATCTCTATGTCACGATTATAGTTGATGGCAATCTTGTCGTAAGCATCAAGATGGAATGGGTCAATCATATTGATATCGTTGAGGTCGGCTGTTGCTGCCTCGTATGCGATATTGACTGGATGCTTGAGTGGAAGGCTCCAAACAGGGAATGTCTCGAACTTAGCATATCCAGCAGTCACTCCATGCTTCTGCTCCTGATAAAGCTGACTAAGACATACTGCCATCTTACCGCTACCAGGACCTGGAGCTGTTACGATGACAAGCGGACGTGTTGTCTCCACATAGTCGTTCTTACCAAATCCCTCATCTGAGTCGATAAGTTCAACGTTGTTTGGATAACCGTCAATAAGATAGTGATAGTATGACTTGATGCCGAGGTGCTCAAGTCGCTTGCGGTAAGCGTCTGCACTACTCTGTCCGTTGTAGTGTGTAATAACTACGCTACCAACATAGAAGCCACGGTTTTGGAATTCATCACGAAGACGGAGGACATCCTCATCATAAGTAATGCCAAGGTCCTGACGCACCTTGTTCTTCTCTATATCCTGGGCACTAATGACGATTACGATTTCAGCACTATCACTAAGTTGCTGAAGCATACGCAATTTACTGTCTGGTTGGAATCCTGGCAACACGCGGCTTGCGTGATGGTCATCAAAGAGTTTACCTCCTAACTCAAGATAAAGTTTATTACCAAACTCGGAGATACGTTGTTTGATATGCTCAGATTGAATCTTGAGATACTTGTTGTTGTCAAATCCGTACTTCATTATCCTTGTATTAATGTTTACGGGTTGCAAAGATACGAATAAGCGAGAGAAATACAAAATGAATTCATTCATTTTTATTTCCGAGCATGAGTATCTTCGACAAAGTCATAGATAAGAATAAAAAATGAAGTATGCCGAATGTAAGAGCAATAAATTAAGAATCTTTTATTCAAGGCAGTCAATTAAGAGTCATGATTTATGCTTTTTAGTTATGAGCAAAAAATGACATAGATTATTTTTAGCACAAGTTATCATGAATTTTGATTTCTATTTAATCGAAATCTATTCATGGCAATTAATACGTTACGCAGAAAGAAATTTAATGACAATTCGTGGCAAATTAATGATAATTCGTGCAAAACCAAAAAACTTGTTTCGTTCCAAGTTGCACTTTAGCATTACTTGCATGCCAATTCGTTTCGATATTGACGCATTTGCTTTCACAATGTCAAACGCCAATCCTTCGGTAATCCTCCGTAATGGTTCCCTAATGCCTCCCTAACGATTACGGGAGTCCAAAAGTAACAAAATGTCAAAACGAGAAATTGACAAAAAAAATCTGGAGGGAAGTGTTACTTTCCCTTCAGACTATAGCTTTGTTCACGTAACCATTCCGCCCATTCGTTTGGGGTCTTGCTGTTGTCAAAAGTCTGCCAAGGAATAGGCTTGCCTATATATACCTTATAAGACTTGTTGCGTGCAGTCCTTACCGTCTGCCAAGGAAGGAGGATGAGACCTATATTAAACTTCATGCCAAGCTTACGGCGAAGCACCTCAAGACTATAGAAGAAGATGGAGTTCCTACCCTCAAAGAACATAGGAACAACGTCACGCTTGGAGTCAACAGCCTGACGGATGACGGACTTCTTCCAAGCGATGTCCTGAATCCTGCCGTCAATATAGCGTGAACAGAATCCTGCTGGGAATGTCATTATCTGAGTATCGTCACTCTGGTACACACGCTCTATGGCTTCCATGTCCTCACGCTTCTGTGCGCCAAGGGTGTTCACAGGAAGGAACATACATCGCAGAGGTTCAAGGTTCATGAGGATATCATTCACGATGACCTTAAACTTAGTGTAACGTCCTCCAAGAAGCTTGATGTAGGAGATACCGTCGAAACCACCAAGAGGATGATTGGAAGTAAAGACGTACCTACCCTCCTTAGGAAGATTTTCCTCCCCAACCAAGGAATAACTTACGTTAAGGTGACGAGTAACGCAATCTGCAAACTCCACACCTTCTATACCATCATACTTGGAAAGTATCTCGTTCAGTTGCTTCTGGCACAAGAGCCATTTGGCAAAAGAAAGAACAAACTTTGGAATCTTATCGTAATGCTGTGGCACCTTCTGCTTTACCACAGCGTCTATATCAATCAGTTTAGCCATGAAATGAGTTATGAGTTTTAGAACGAAAATTTCTTCAACACAGAGGACACAGAGTTTTTCTAAAGAAAACAGAGATTACATTTTTTCTTCTCTGAGTTATCTGTGTTTAAGAATTAAATCTTAATTATGAATTATGAATTGTGAATTATGAATCAATAAGACGCACTTGCCTTTATGCCCTCCTTCTCAAGCAAGGCAACTATTCTGTCAAGTTCCTCATGCGTAGCCTTTAGGAGACCGCCGTCAGGAGTCTCACGGTCGATGGTGTAAATCATAACCTGACGCGGAGCTATCTCCTTAACAGCCTTGAGCCAAGGAAGCACATAGTCGTCCGTGGTGTTATCCACATCCACACCTGCCATCGTCCTTCCCTTCATGAACATGGTCTGGATGATGCACTTGCCCTTGAAGAACTTCATGTTCTCAATAACCGTATTCACGTCATAGTGTGCCACAGGCCTGTCCACATTCTTAATGTACTCAGCATCCACCGTGTCAAGCTTGAGGATGTTATTATCCACCTTGAGCAAGGCTTCACGCACTTTCGTTTTTCCGCAAAGTGTTGCGTTTGAGAGAACACTCACCTTTGCCTCTGGGAAATACTTGTCACGCAACTCCAGGGTGTCGTTTATTATCTCCGGGAACTCAGGATTTGCCGTTGGCTCACCGTTTCCAGCAAACGTAAATACGTCTGGACGAGGACCGTTTACCTGCATATCCTTTAGCTTTGCCTCCAACGCCTCGCGCACTTCTTGGCGTCCAGGTACCTTATTATGAGCAGGATGGTCGGCATTAAAGCCACACTCACAATACACGCAGTCAAACGTGCAGAACTTACCACCGGCAGGCAAGAGGTTAATGCCGAGCGAAACGCCCAGTCGCCTGCTGTGTATAGGACCAAATATTGGTGATGGATATATAATTGTGGACATAACTAAATACGTTCAAGATTTATTGTGTCAAATTTTTCGGCAAAGTTAAGACTTTTTCAAACAAAAAAAGTCTTTTTCGTTGCGATTATGATTAGATAATAGGAAAGTTCTGCTATATTTGCAATGTCAAAAACAAAATCAAAACTCATAATTTACTAACAGCCCTGACTCACCACCACATATAGGTGGACGACGGGCACCTAAAACCTTAATAATATGAATGAATTATCAAACTGGTACTTCGGGCTTGCCCCAAGTCTTCAAATCTTCTGGGGATGCGCACTCATTAGTTCAGGAGTGTTTGCCATCCAAACTATCCTGACGCTAATCGGAATGGACAACACCGACATGGACGTGGATGCCGACTTTGACGGCGACACAATGGACACAGGCGGCTACATGAGCCTCTTCTCCATCCGTAGCCTCGTAAACTTCTTCGTAGGTTTCGGCTGGGCAGGAATAAGCTTCTACAACATCATAACGGCAAAGATTCTTCTCTTTGCGGTTGCCATAGCCTTCGGCTTGCTCTTTGGATACATGTACATCTTCTTGCGTAGGAAGCTCATGTGCCTTGAGTCAAACGGAGCCGTAGATATCAACGACGCACTTGGCAAGGAGGCAGAGGTCTATCTTCGCATCCCAGCATCAAACACGGGAACAGGCAAGGTGCAGATTAGCCTTGGAGGTTCAATCCACGAGATGCCTGCCATCACCGAAGGCAGCGAGATTGCTTCTGGCAAGCGCATCAAGGTGACAAAGGTACTTGACAACAAGACTCTCCTCGTGGAGGAAATCTAATATAACTCATATTTTAGAAGTTTACTTTGTGTAGTTATAGAGTAGTTATAGTGGAGTTAAAAAGGAGTTAAAAAGACGATACTCCTTTGCTGATTGTTTTGAAATCACGATGCGATAGACATTCGTCTTTTTAACTTCCTATATAACTTCTTTTTAACTCCTCTTTAACTTCAAGCTAAAGTTGAGTAAGAGAACAAACTAACTAAATAATAACTTAAACTTTTATTGTATTATGGATTTTACAATGGGAATGCCCGTAATTATCGCTGGTGTAGTAGTATTAGTAGTACTCTTCACAGCAATCGTAAACCGCTACCGTCGTTGTCCTTCAGACAAGATTCTCGTAATCTACGGAGGTAGCTCGGCTAACAAGAAATCAGCTAAGTGTGTACATGGTGGTGGTGCCTTCGTATGGCCTATCGTCGAGGACTATGCCTACCTCTCACTCACACCTATAAGCATCGACGCCAACTTGACTAACGCACTCTCTCGCCAGAACATTCGTGTGGACGTGCCTTGTCGATTCACAGTCGCAATATCAACCGACCCTGACTGCATGAACGCAGCTGCAGAGCGTCTCCTCGGACTTACTCCTGCACAGATTCAGGAACTCGCACGTGATATCCTCTTCGGTCAGTTGCGTCTCGTTATCGCTACCATGAGTATCGAGGAATTGAACAGCGACCGTGACAAGTTCCTTGAGGCAATCTCAAGCAACGTGGAAGGTGAGCTCAAGAAGATTGGTCTCCGACTCATCAACGTAAACGTAACAGATATCAACGACGAGTCTGGTTATATCGAGGCTCTCGGTCAGGAGGCAGCTGCCAAGGCCATCAACGAGGCTAAGGTACGCGTAGCTGAGCAGGAGAAGATTGGAGAAATCGGTAAGGCAGAAGCTAACCGTGAGACACGTGTACGTACAGCCGAGGCTAACGCACAGGCAGTACAGGGTGAGAACGAGGCAAAGGTACAGATTGCCAACTCAGATGCCGACCGTCGTGAGCGTGAGGCAGAGGCTCTCCGTAAGGCTACAGCAGCCGAGAAGGTGGCACAGGCAAAGGCTCTCGAGGAAGCATACTCAGCAGAGAAAGCTGCCGAGGAGGCACGTGCCGACCGTGAGCGCGCTACACAGAGTGCCAACGTCCTCGTAAGTCAGGAGATTGAGAAGAAGCGTAAGATTATCGAGGCAGAGGCAGAGGCAGAGAAGATTCGTGTCAACGCCAAGGGTGAAGCTGATGCTGCATACGCTAAGATGGAAGCAGAGGCACGCGGTCTCTTCGAGATTCTCTCTCGTCAGGCAGCAGGTTACGACAAGATGGTTGAGGCAGCAGGTGGTGACGCCAACAAGGCTTACATGCTCCTCCTCCTTGAGAAACTCCCTGAACTCGTCAAGACTCAGGTTGAAGCTGTCAAGGGCATCAACATCGACCACGTAACAGTTTGGGACAGCGGCAACGGTGCAGACGGCAAGGGAAGCACAGCCAACTTCCTCTCAGGTCTCATGAAGTCTGTTCCTCCACTCAACGAACTCTTCGACCAGGCAGGTCTTGCCCTCCCAGAGTACCTTGCCAAGAAGGGTGAGAAGAAGGAAGAAGAACCATCAAAGGACTTTGAAGAAGTAAGCGAATAACAGATTGGATACTTCACATGTGTAAACGAAAGAAGGGCAGCCACATGGCTGCCCTTCTTGTTTTAGCAATTTGTAAAAAAACGAGATTTAAATTCTCCCACTTGCAAAAAAAATCGTACTTTTGCATTATAGTTCTTATCGTGATAACATATACGAGAGATACATAACCAACAAACAAGTGATTATGACTTACATAAACTCATTTCATAAAGAATCCGTTGAAAGATGCTTAAAGAAAATTGCTCAATCAAAGAGTTTGCAGATAAACTGCGAAGAAGAAGCGAGGAAAGCAAAGGAAATGCACAAGAGGATTGCACGTCTATATCCAGAGACATAGACGCAAGGGCTGAAGCTGTAATTGTAGAAGCATTAGCCAAGGAAGAAGGATTGTGGATTGACTTCTCCGAGATATTCACTTTAGGCACGCCATTTCCAAGTGGTGTGGAAAATGATGTGTACCTAAATGCCAACGGAAACAAAATCTACAAGGTAAACAATTTGATGACAAGCAAGACAATATCCGCCTTACTTAGGAGATTGGACATTCACAATCAAATCTTTCCACAAACATCATATTCTTTAGTTGGATTTACAGGCTTTGGAAGCGGAAGTGTCTATCCTGTACTTAGCCAAGATTTCGTACCCAACGAAAGAGAAGCAACACCAATAGAAATAGATATGTACATGTCAGCCATCGGCTTTACGAAGATTGGCGAATCTGAGTATCAGAAAGACAATCTAATCGCATTTGATTTAAAACCTCGCAATGTACTAAGAGATACTGATGGCGACATCTTTGTTATAGATGTTGACTTCAAGGAAAAATGATAAAGATATCAATAAGGGTGAGAAGAAGGAAGAAGAACCATCCAAGGACTTTGAAGAAGTAAGCGAATAACAGATTGCGAACTTCACACATATAAACGAAAGAAGGGCAGCCAATCGGCTGCCCTTCTTGTTGTAACTTACACCCAAAACCAGTATAAAAACAAACAACATCTCATAATTATTTCACAAGTAAAACTTTTCCTTCATAACCAGGAAAACGATTTTTATAACTAAATTTGATCATGTTACCATCATAGCAAGCCTCTCTACATGGAACATCTCCATTATAATCAGCACGATCTGTAGAATACCAAAAACAACCATGGAGTTTATCAACACGTATTCTATTTCCATGTGATGTAACAATTTCCCAATGACGATCTTCATCAAAACAGCATTCTACAAATCTCACAAATTTACTCAACTCATCAAATTGGTCTGCTGTAGGAAGATTCAACTTACAAGCTTCATAGTATGTCTTTTCTTCAATATTATTCAAAGCCCAACGAGTACCACTTGGCAAATCAAGGTCAAAGTACTCAACCTCATCTTCAACAATAACATTTGGTGTCTCACCCTTCTTTTCAAACTCCTTTATCGCATTCTCATATCCTTGATTATATGCTTCTTCGATTGCTGAAGCAAATAATTCCGTCTGCTTATCCAAATAAGCTTTCTTTACAGATTCATCCATAACACATGAAACGTGTTATTGCTCCGATAACACAAAAATTAAAACTTACATTATCACACATAAACAAAAAAAACGTGGAGCCAGCACTTTTGCTCGTTCCACGCACTAAAGGCTCTCGCATGCCTGACAAGTCGAAACGAGCAACGCTGAAAGCCCCACGTGAAATGTATATAAACACCATGTTCCCACACGTACTAATGACGTATGAGCAGACAATGGTGTAAAATACACCCAAGGGGGCGTTCCCGTTGCTTTGTTTTTGACTTGTCCTTGAATTTGCGAGATTCTTAGTGCGCCAAAACCAAAGCGTAAGTAACGCCTTTTTATGTATATGTTCGTTCTCCCACCACAGCCCCAATGGACTTCTGCGAGAAAACCATTGCAAAGATACGATATAAGTGAGTAAGAACAAAATAAATGGATAAAAAAGACCCACCCTAACCCTCCCTACAAGAAGGGAACTGGTTACTCAATCGCCAAAAAGGAAGAAAAAGGCAGAATCGAGACAACACACTAAAGTCGCTTCTCTGACTATTGATAGTTTGTACTACAGACTAATGATAGTTTGTATAGCAGACTATCGAGAGTTTGAGAGACATGAAACAGAATGAGAAAAGCATACTGTAAAGAAAGCCCGAAGGGCTGATAGAACACAGACAGGGTGTGGAGCGTAGCGGAACCCCTGTATAAAGTTCGGTTCTGTTTTTCAGAACTCCG
>JAFZVY010000142.1 GCA_017617575.1 Bacteroidaceae bacterium
CCTGTATTCATAACTCAGCAGTATTATTACTGCAAAGTTACTCTGTCATTTTCAAATCAAAAAATCAAAGAACGCACTTAAACCCTTATAAATAAAGGGCATATTGTGGCTTGATGAAAAAATATCGCACCACTAGTAATTAAAAACTATAGATTTATATGATTAGAATAATCATTCTTACATTGGCACTCACCCTTGGATGTGTGCCAATTTTTGGCAAGAAGTTAAACAAGGACCTTTGGCCAGATGGAACAGAGATATCAACATGGTTCAAGGACACGGCATCTGTTGATATCAGTAAATATAATTCATACCGCATTACTGACTATGGTGTAGTTAATGATGGTAGGATTCACACCAAGGAATTTCAGGCACTCATCGACATGGTGGCAAACAATGGCGGTGGAGTCATCATCGTGCCACAAGGTACATATATGACTGGTGCTTTGTTCTTTCGTCAAGGGGTACACTTGCATATCCTTGATGGAGGAGTGATAATGGGTAGTAACGACCCAAGTGACTACCCTCTTCTCAGGACACGCATCGAGGGAGAGACATGTCTCTACTACTCTGCCCTTATTAATGCAGACGGACTGGATGGATTCACCATCTCAGGCAAGGGTACGATAGATGGTAACGGCTACACATTCTGGAAACATTTCTGGGAGCGTCGCACATGGAATCCTAAGTGTACAAACAAGGACGAGCAACGCCCACGCCTTATATATGTGAGCAACAGCAAGAACATACAGATTGAAGGAATAAAACTTCAGAACTCTGCTTTCTGGACAACACATATCTACAACTCAGAGAATGTAAAACTTCTCCGACTCTATATCTCTTCTCCAGAAAAGCCAGTCAAAGCACCTTCAACTGATGCCATAGACCTTGACGTAGTAAAGAACATACTTGTCAAGAATTGCTACATGAGCGTCAACGATGATGCCATTGCCATTAAGGGCGGTAAAGGTCCATACGCAGATGCTTTCCGTACAAACTACACGGACATTGACCTCAAGAAGTTCCCAGAGATGGAAGGAGACGGAGGCAATGAGAACATCCTCATCGAGGATTGTGAATACGGATTCTGTCACGGTTGTCTCACCCTCGGTAGTGAAAGTGTGTATGACCACAACATCATCCTGCGTCGCATCAAGGTGAATCAGGCAAACAACCTCCTATGGTTGAAGATGCGCCCTGACACACCACAGCGATATGAATACGTGACAGTGGAAGACATCGAAGGCAACGCCAAGAACTTCCTCCTCGTTGCTCCATGGACACAGTTCTACGACCTCAAGGGACGCAAGGACACCCCAATGTCATATTCCGACCATATCACAATGCGTAACATCACATTTGAGTGCGACGTGTTCTTCAATGTGAAGCCACGAGAGGACCAATACCATCTCAGCAACTTTACGTTTGAAAATTTGTCCATATTAGGAAAGAATATTGATTTAAATAAGGATTACATTGAAAACTTCACGGTGAAGAATGTCAAAGCAGATAAAAAGTAATAACTTTGCATTGACATTATTTTAATCAGGTAAAAAAAGTATAATATGCAGTGGTTAACTGACTTATTATTGAGCGGCGGAGGAGTTGCACACACAGTAATTCTATACTCCCTCGTCATTGCGCTCGGTGTGTTTTTAGGAAACAAAGTAAAGATTGGTGGAATCTCACTTGGTGTTACATGGATTCTCTTTGTGGGAATCCTCGTAGGCGACCTTCTTCAGAGATTCTCTGTAGTAGAAAACCTTGAAGTACTCAACTTCGTTCAGGACTTCGGACTTATCCTATTCGTGTTCTCCATCGGTCTTCAGGTAGGTCCATCATTCTTCACAAGCTTCAAGCAGGGGGGAGTGAAAGCTAACGGTATCGCAGCCGGCATCGTACTTCTCAATATCGTTGTGATGCTTGCACTCTACTACGGTCTCCGCAACTTCATCCCAGCAGCAGACAACCTTCCTATGATGGTAGGTACTCTCTGTGGAGCGATAACAAATACCCCTGGACTTGGTGCTGCAAACGCTGCCCTCGACCAGATACACACCATCCATCCAGATGCTTTCGGCGGAACAGTTCCTGTAATCGCCAATGGATATGCCTGCGCCTACCCTCTCGGTGTTGTCGGCATCATCCTCTCAATAATACTTATCCGCGTGTTCTTCAAGATTAACTTCCAGGCTGAGGAAGACCATTTCAATAAGAAGAACAAGAAGAATGCTGCAATGAAGCCACACCTCATGCACGTTGAGGTAAACAACAACGCCATCAACGGTAAGAGCATCCTTGAGGTACGTAAGTTCATCGGTCGTGACTTCGTATGCTCACGCATGCTTCACGACGGTCACGTCATCGTTCCTAAGAGGGACACAATCCTCGAAGAGGGCGACAAGCTCTATATCGTTTGTGCAGAGGAAGATGCAGATGCTATCGTAGCGTTCATCGGTAGCGTGGTAGAGGTTGACTGGGAAGACCAAGACCTCCCAATGGAGTCACGTCAGGTACTCGTGACAAAGAACGAGGTAAACGGACGCACCCTCGGTAGCTTCCACCCAAGCTCAATGCACGGAGTGAACGTAACACGTATATTCCGTTCAGGTATGGAAATCTTCGCCAGCCCAAGCACCATCCTTCAGGTAGGTGACAGCGTGGTGGTAGTAGGCCCACAGGACTCTGTTGATAGATTCGCAAACGTACTTGGTGACCAGAAACAGCAACTTGACAAGCCAAACCTCCTCACACTCTTCGTGGGAATACTCATCGGTATCATCTTCGGTATGCTCCCTATCAGCATCCCAGGAATGTCAATGCCAGTCAAGCTCGGTCTTGCAGGCGGTCCACTTGTCATCGCAATCCTCCTCGGACGATTCGGATTCAAGCTCAAGCTCGTTGCTTACACAACCAACTCCGCATCACTCATGATACGTGATATTGGTCTCGTACTCTTCCTCGCAAGCGTAGGAATAAAGGCAGGTGGCAACTTCGTAGATACTGTAATGAACGGAGGTATTCACTATGTATGGATGGGATTCCTCATCACAGTCATTCCACTTCTTATCATGGGAGCATTTGCACGTATCAAGTGGCATATGAACTACTTCCTCCTCATGGGTATCATATCTGGTGCAACAACAGACCCACCAGCACTTGCATTCTCACAGGCAACAGCCAACAATGGCATCCCTTCAGTAGGCTACTCTACCGTATATCCATTGTCAATGTTCCTCAGAATCATAACAGCACAGGTCATCATCTTGATGCTCTGTTCATGATGGAAAAAGTCAAATTTCAAATTTATGATTTATGCCTCCGGTACATATCGAGTCGCAAAGATTATAAATTTGAAATTTGAGATTTCAAACCGCCGGAGGCATCGATTATAGATTTGAGACTATAGATAAAAGAATATGAACCTTCAGGACATAACAAACTCACTTATGCAGTCAACGGACATACCTCTGTTGACTGCATTGGTTTTGGGACTACTCGTAGCCTTTAACCCATGCCAGTTATCAATCAATATCTCGGCTCTTACTTACCTCAACCGTTCAGGTAAGCAAGGACTGGAGTATGTGCTTGGTCGTACCATCACATACACCCTGCTCGGATGGATATTGATGTGTCTCACTGGAGGTGGAAGCAATCTCAATGGTGTCAGCACCATACTCAGCTACGGAGAAGTCGTATTGCCATACGCTCTTGTAGCAATCGGACTATTTCTTTTGTTCCGTGCTTTCCACCATCATGAGCATCATGGTGAAGACTGCCACAACTGTGGAAAACTCATCAAGCGCAATGGTCCTCTCGGCTCTCTCATACTTGGCATGACCCTTGCCCTTGCCTTCTGTCCTGAAAGTGCAATATTTTTCTTTGGAATACTCCTCCCACTTGCTATCAAGAGTGATGCAGGAGTGATGCTTCCACCTGTTTTTGCCATTGGTGCAGGCATACCAGTCCTTTTCTTTGGATGGGTGATGCACAAGGCATTCAACAAAGCCATTTCGCTTAGCAACAAGTTCAACCACTTCCAGCAAGTGCTTAACGCAATAACAGGAGTAATATTCATCATCATAGCTATATTACTCTTCTTAGGAGAGTAAAATTGTCACACGTCAATTATAGTTCCGAATTTAACCATTCGTATTGTTGAACACAAAAAATAAAAGCAGCAAATAAATACGATAAGTAAACAAACGTGATTACTCATTGTTTTGTCCTTTAAAATTGGCAGAAATCGGCATTTTTTTTGTGCGCGTAGAAAAAAATTTTTGTACGCGTACAAAATTATTTTTCTTCGTGAGGTAAAAATTTTTTTATCGGGTAGGATTTTCAAAACACTCGCCTACCCTGTTGTGTCCTGAAATTAGTTGACAGTTATGTTCGTTAGGACTAATTTGGTTTGCACTTTACTTTTTTATTCCTAACATGGTTGTCAAAACTCATCCTTTGTCCTAAGGTGGTTGACGTTTTTTTGTGCGTTTCGCTGGC
>JAFZVY010000143.1 GCA_017617575.1 Bacteroidaceae bacterium
ATCTTCGACTCATCCAAGACACGCGCTTTGGATATCAGGTTTTTGAGATTAGCGATTTTCAGTTCGAGCATGCCCTGCGCTTCCTTGGCCGCGTCATACTCGGCGTTCTCGGAAAGGTCGCCTTTATCACGCGCATCTGCGATGGCTTGTGATATTTTCGGTCGTTCCACCGCCTCCAGTTGATTTAACTCACGCTTCAGGGCATCCAAGCCTTCCTGCGAATAATATTTTACATCTTCCATAACATGTTTTCTTAAATTACACAAATAGAAGAGACCGTTAAGTCTCTTCTATCGTGATAAACAATAAAAACTATTGAATATGATTACAAAGTGATTTTAATACCCATATAGTGATTGCCTCTCCAGTTGTTGGTGAATCTATAACCATAATCGAAATAGATTCTGGGGCCTACCGCGTGTTTCACACGCTCCTTGGTGAGCGGTGCACAAATAGTGGCACCTACTGCAGGACCTGCAAAGAAAGAGTCACTGTTCAAAAGGATAGCAGCTTTTTCATCCATATTTGAAACAGCACCTTTACCGATATTCTCAAGACCGTAACCAGCACGAATCATGAAAATATTTCTGAATCCGTACTCAAGTCCAATGGAGAAAACGTCTCTCGTGTAGGAGTTAGCCGTAAACGTACCGGCAAAAGTAAGTCTATGTTCTGCATCGTCACGTGTAAGTCCTTCTTCTGCAAGTTCCTCTTTAGTCATATCGGCATATTCGCCTCCGAAGAACAAGAGATCGTATGAAACACCAATTGACAAAAGGGAAGGCATTTCAAATTCCGCAGAGCGCATTTCCAAAGTCTGTTCAAATTCCTGACTCAGAATACGGGAACGCACGGAAAGACCATCACCAGAATAGTGCATAGGAAGACCGATATTCTTCAAAGTGACACCGATCTTAAAGTTTTCATACTTGCCCGTTACATATTGCACACCCGCGTCAATAGCAAAGCCTGTGGCGTGGGAGTCGGAAATACGTTCGTTGATGATCTTAATAGAAACACCACCTTTGATGAAGTTGTTGAAAGACTTGGCATAATGCAGACCAATATAAGTAAGGGTAGGACTGAAAGTACCAAGACCACCTTCTGGCTGATCTGTCGTGGTAATCTGAATATCACCGAAACCTTGGGAGAAGAAAGAGACGGCTATGACACCGAAATCCTTTTTCTTGCCCAATCTCTGGGCGATTGCCATTGAATTGATGCTAATTCCCGCACCAGAACCAACAAGATATTGTGTTCTGTTGAACGCGAGCTCTGTTTTGCGGACAAAGGTAAGACCTGCCACGTTTGAGAAAACAGATTCAAGACCACGAATTTCAGCAACACCTGCACCGGCCATACCGCTTGTATGAGCCCACGGATCTATGAGCAGGTGTGATGCACCAGCTTGACCGGAACGGTCTCTGTTACCTGCAAATACCATAGAGGTACTTGCAGATAAAAGAGCAATAATTGTACAAATTATTAATGATTTATATAGATTTTTCATATTCTCTGATTTTTAAGATTAATAATTTTAGAAACCATTCAAGTCTGTAGGACGCATATTGCAGAAGAATTTCAACGTACGCTCACCAATGCCAGGAGCTTTCACATAGATGATGTAAACACCGCTGGCAATAGGAATATTAGCATGGTTCTTCAAATCCCATTCAACAAAGGAGTCGCTTTCAGAACCGTGAGAGAGTGTTCTAATCAGAGTGCCATTGACTGTGTAAATGGAAATCGTACATCTGGCGGGAAGGTTCACAATACGAACATAGTTTTCAAGAGCTGTATGCTCATAGTCTGAATAACCATAATACGGGTTCGGGACAATGTTGATGTCTTGTAACAATTGCTCCACATCGGCCACTTGTTCAACCTTAGAAGGAGCGATGTTCTTTGTCGTGAACTCATACATCGGGTATCCATTGTTCAAACTTGCGTTCGGGGCTTGTGAAGGACTGTCATACCAGCGAGAAGAATATCTCAAGTAAGGACGAGAGACACGTAACTTGATTGTAGCATCGGATGAGAGCCACTTATCAGCATACATCTGGTTGGGCATTGGAATGCTGGTCCACATCACATTGTTGAAGATTTGCATCTTTCTTGCCCTACGAGCTGTTTGGTTGACATTGTGTTCCGATGTAACGGTAATAAATTTCTCTCTCAACCATTTGCCTTCATCATAAACACCGCATTCGTAATAAGGATAGGTATGTCCGTCAGTTCCAGTGAATGTACCACCGTGAGCGACACCACTTGCTGTAACCTGTTGACCTGAATCATTGTAGTTTCTGGTTCTGTTCAAACGATAGTACACATTCGCGGTGTTACCGGAGCTTCCCACGACATAGACGTAGTGGCGGCCACCATTCAGCGGCTCTCCGAACTGCATACCATATTGGTCTCTGTAATAGTTATATTGTGCTTCATTGAGAGCTATTGGCTCACCATTCTCATCCAACATAAGCGTGTCAGCCATGAAATCCTTCATGTAGGAATATACTGAAGTGGGGTTGAACAACATATCATTACCGTTATTCAAGACATCGGCAGAGTTTTCAGCGAACATGATGTTCAAACGTTCACCAGTCTCAACATTGATAGCATAACCCGGGAACCATCCCATACCAGTTGTGCCGCTGTTGTCGGGCTTGCCATCCTTGTCAACAGAAGGACAATTCTTCGGTTCCATACGGATATTCTGATATGTTTGACCATTGAATTCCTGAGTAACAATGTTGTTATCGCTCAAACGGGCAGAACCAGACTCCAAGACAACGGCGCGAGTCCACAAACTCTTATCCGGAGTAAGTACAATATCCACTGAATAAAGGTTGGTAAGGGTTTGGTTATAAGAAGCAAGGTTAGGAATACCATCGAGCTTTGTGAAATCAAACTCGGAAGCAGGAGAAAGTGTTGCCCCTTGGTCAATATCTTGAACAAGGAATCTCGCTTTAGGACCACCATCGTACGGTGAAGACATCATGTATGGCGCCCACAAACCGTCCACAAAGCTTTCAAACTGCTGATTAGGATCCATAAATCCACGGACTTTTTCGGTAGAACCGTTGCCGTCAACGAAATCAAACAAGTTGAAGAAGTCCTCAGCACGCCACTTCATGTAGTCACACTCGGCCTGATCCGGCTGGACAGAATTACATTCCCACTTGTTGGATGCTGTCTGCTGACCTGCGCGAATCCAGTTAGCGGGATAGTCACCCTCCTGATCAGCAACACCGCTTAACCACGGAACGTCGCCTTCAAAGGTCATTTCAGAACCCAAAGCATCGGGCTGTGCATAACGCGTAAGATTTGCATAGGTGTATCCACCGTGTTCCAAGACATGATCCTTAAGACTCTGCTGATAAATCTTGAAATTGGCATTCTTAATGGAAATCGAGATACCCAAATCCAAGAAGAGCTGCTCATTCGTCATACTGATAGGCATTGCAGCAGTAGTCACACGGGTAACAACCGTATCATTGTTCACTAAGGTGTACAATTGGTTGTCTATCAACTCACGGTCTGAAATCTCGTCAGAAACAATCAATTGCCACATAGTACTGTCATTGACATCTTCACTGATGCTGTTCGGCAAGAATTTGATAATATAGTCGTAAGGTTTAACCTTCAACGGATCCACAACTTGAATATTCAACGGACCGTAGTTGTTCTTATACTGAATATTGTTATAGACATTGTGCGTCAAAATTTGCTCACGGGATTCGTCGGTCATATCCAAATAGAAACCACCATTACCTTGACC
>JAFZVY010000144.1 GCA_017617575.1 Bacteroidaceae bacterium
GAAGGCTTCTACAACAACAACAAAAACTATGACAACAAAAATTGTGTTGTTATTACCTCCAAATACGAAGGCTTCTACAACCCAATGTTAAATCTTTCCTGACAAATAAGTATGTAAAAACATACTTCCACATAAAAAAGTTGTCATAATTGTGTATTTATTTGATTTAACACTCAGATTTTTTCGATGCAAATATACAAAAATATGTCTTAATGAAGATACACATGTTTTTATATTATTAAATTTTAGTATAATTTTAGGGCTACGTATGCTTATAATATAACCTTATATGAAAGAAAAAATAAAAATGCCATTGTTTTTTGAGTGTTTTTTGTACTTTTGCCTATTAAACAAATAATGCCAAAAAATCAAATATGGAAAATCGTCGAAAATTATTTAATAAAGATAGTGATTTTGGTAAACTAACCATATTAGTTTATAATGAACTCATGACAAGGAAACCTGTCACGTATGGAGATATAATTGAAAAGTTTGATGGAAAAAAGAAAGATTCCAATCTAAAACAAACAGCTTGGAAGCACTACCATAGCTTGAAAATTGCTTTTAATACAGTAAAAATAGAAATAAAAAACAAAATTAAGGAAAAATACGGTTACGATGGTGTTTGCATTAAAGAACATAAACGTGGGAAAGAAGTTACATATACATATATCTTTGAGAAGGATAACAATCCTCTTTCCGAAGAAATAAAGGAACCAAAGCCAAATATTCCTAAGGAACTATATAGAAAAATCTGCTGGGCATGCGTTTGTATGGCTCCGAAAGACTTACTTAGTTATCTTTTTGAGGGACAAAAGATTTCTATCGACCATTTTATAAGCAAAGAAAACAAGCACATCCTTTTTACAAGTGCAAACAGAATAAAACAAACTCACATAGACTTATTTCCTAATTTATACAAATATATAGAAAACAAAAAAGTGTTATCTTTTATTTACGAACCATTTGACGAGCCAGAGAAAAAAATAACATTGCATCCCTACGGCTTGAAGGAATACAACGAGCGTTGGTTTTTGTGTGGCTGCCATGGTTGTAAAGATGAAAGAATGCGAGTGTACCCTCTTGATAGGATAAAAAGCGACTCTGTACGAGTAAAAGAGGATGTCACATACATAGAACCCGCAGAAAATCTTTGTGAAGATTATTTCAAGGACATAATAGGCGTGACCAAGAAAAAACATGACCAGAAATGCGAGATAATCTTACGTGCATACTCAAAGTATATGTTTATGTTGATGAAGACTAAACCTCTTCACCAGAGTCAACAGGTCAAAATAGAATACAATGATGAAAATAAATATGGAGAGTTTACCATCATGATTATGCCTAACAACGAATTCTATGGCAGAATACTTCAAATGGGCGAAAATCTTGAAATAATATCTCCCGAAGAAGTTAGAAACGAGATAAAAAAACGCACGAATGAAATGGCAAAACGCTATAATCAATAGGATGTTATCTCTTCTATTAAAGAAAAAAAGGTAACAAAAAAAAGTGTCACCACCCTTGCCAGTGAAATACTTTGTGATGTAAAAATAACGCCGTATTTTTGCATTGCAATAAACAAAAAGCCTCTTGTTGTTTTGCCCTCCAAGGAGGTATTATTGAGGCAAAAAATTAATATATTATGCTGAACACAATAGCAAAATATCAGGATGCTTTCACAGAGGAAGGCATGTGGGACAAACTTTCTAAGTTCGCAAAAAAAGGTGGACGTAAGTTTATTGAGAACGTTTTGATCTTATGGTATGCATTTCCCGATGCATCTGCAAAAGACAAAGCGATTATAATTGGTGCAATTGGATATTTCATCTCACCATTAGATGTAATTCCAGATTTTGTCATAGGCGGATTGTCTGATGACATTGGGGTCGTTGCATGGGCTGTAGCTCGTGTTAGAATGAATGCTTCAGCTTCTGCGATACAGAAAGCAAAGCAGAAAACCAATGAATATTTCCAGTAAATATAGAATTGGCACCTACACTTAGAATCTACAATTAGAGATAATTGTCATTCTAATGTGAGAAAGCAAATCGAAATGTTACTTTCGATTTGCTTTTATTTATATATGCAAGATTACTTCCATACTGTTAGATACCAACAAAGAGCCAATCCGCCTAATTCAACAAATAATCCATTTTTACTTCACAATCGCATCTGCGAGTGCTTCGAGTTGTGCAAGGTCTGTGGTCTTCATCGAGCTCTTGAGCGTTACGACTGGCTCGACAATCTCGATGTCCTTCATGCCTTCGAGCATTCCGCGCATGATGCGTGCTGCCTGAGGTGCCCAGCTTCCGTTCTCAATGATACCGATGCGACGACGCTGGTAGCCCTTAATCTTGAGCTTGTGCAGGAAGAAGTGCATTGGTGGGAAGATGTCACCATCGTATGTGGCACATGCGAGGACAACGGAGCCCATGCGGAAGGCATCCTCTATCACCTCTGCCATGTCATCACGTGAGAGGTCAGCTACTGCCACCTTTGAAGCACCCTTTGCTTCAAGCATCTCTGCCAACTTCTCGGCAGCCTTGCGTGTGTTACCGTGGATTGATGCGTAGGCAACGAGCACTCCGCCCGGAGTCTCCACGTCGTACGCACTCCATATCTTATAGAGGCGAAGAGCCTCAGCCATCTTCTCTCCCTCAAGTACAGGACCGTGAAGAGGAGCAATCTTGCTCACCTTTAGACCAGCCACCTTCTTGAGTACGTTTGACACATTGTTGCCATACTTGCCACAGATGTTGAAGTAATAGCGACGTGCCTCACATGCCCAGTCATCCTCATCGGCAGAATAAACGCCGAACTTACCAAAGCCGTCTGCGCTGAAGAGCGTATCCTCACTTGCAAGGTAAGTCATGATAACCTCTGGCCAGTGTACCATAGGTGCAGCGATGAAGCTGAGCACCATGCCTGCGCCGAGGTCGAGCGTGTCACCTTCCTTGACTGTTGCGATATTCACCTGAAGATTCTCGTTGAACTGTCCCATGAACTTCTTGGCATTGTCCGAGCACACGATGGTGATGTCTGGGAACTTTGCCACGAGTGAAGCCACCGAACCGCTGTGGTCTGGCTCCATGTGCTGAACCACGAGATAGTCAGGAGTGCGACCGCCGAGAGCAGCCTCAAGGTTAGCCATCCACTCGTTCTTCTTGCGCAAGTCAACGCTATCCATAATGGCTATCTTGTCGCCCTCGATGAGGTAACTGTTGTAGCACATTCCGTCTGGCACTACGTACTGACTCTCAAAAAGGTCTATATCATGGTCATCCACTCCGATGTATTTTACTTTGCTCATAATAGATTGTTTTGTGACGTTGTTAATATTATTGTATTTTTCCGCTTGCAAAGATAGCGTTTCAATTCATAATATCAAATAAAAACATGCAAAAAGACCGTGCTTGCATCAATTATGCAGCACAGTCCTCTTGTTATTGCTTACGATTCCTTCCCTATCCCACTGGTGAGAACTCGTCCTTGCCTACACTACACATAGGACAGAGGAAATCATCTGGAAGGTCCTCGAATGCTGTTCCTGGTGCTATACCGTTATCTGGGTCACCTACTGCTGGGTCATACTCCCAACCACATACATCACATACGTACTTCATAGTCTTTATGGTTTTTAATAGTGAATAATCGCTAAGACCGAGGAAGGTCTTAACCCTTTATTATGCTTTCTGTCTCTGTTCCCCTTAGTAGCTCATGCCCTTGCCTTCGCTCCATTCCTTCAGGAGATAGCCGTGGGCATCAGTACAATGGTCGTGAATCCTCTGCTGTAGCTCCGGCGTAAGGCTTGACCACAAGCGCGTGCAAGCAGGATAAGTGATTGTGTCGTTCCACTCCACTGCCTTCTTGTCAACTATCTTGCAGGCAATGCGCTCTTTCTGGGCTATTGTCAGCGAAGACCACCATACGTTCATGTCTTTATTCATATTCATATAGTTTTTCAAAGTGCTTCTTTTGTATTCGCGTGCAAACATACGAAACTTCTTTTAATTGTCCAAGGATTTTGTTACTTTTATTTCCAACTAATCCTCCTCACATTGCTTCGTACCGAGGAACATGGCCAACCGTCACGGGACATCACAAGCAGAATCCCATGGATATGATTAGGCTGTTGCGTCCCTTTGGCTCCTTGCTGCCAGTGAAGAACTGGTATTCGTAGCCAACGCCCAAGGATATGCGCTCACGCATCATGTACTGCACCTTGAGTCCCAAGCCGAGGAGCGTATGATTCTTGTTCTGCACCTCTTTATATCCTCGGCGCACAGGTCCATGCTGACGCAAGGCGAGATACGAAGCCGTGGCATAAGGTGCAAAGTTCCACACGTCATAGCCGTTCTGAACTGGGAGGTTGAATCCAAGCCTTCCCGTCATGTCCCACGAATGAACAGGACCTATAACTCGGATGAATGGGTCGAAGTCCTCGTCATAATAGATATAGAGCAACTCATGGCAAGGAGTATAGCCCAATCCAGCATATAAGTACTTATATGTGAAGTCAACGTAGGCGCCATTAGACTGGCACACCTCGCCCCACGCATCGCCGTCAATCCAGTTGGTGGTGAATCCCACGGAAACGGACGACAAGGCATCCCTCCACGACACTATCTTATTGGAAGGATATGCCTGCCTCCAGTCGTCAGCAAGGTTGTCAAGATACTTGTCGTTGTCTATGGTCATCATGCGCCAAGGTAGCACCTTGTCACCCTCGAACGTACCCAATATGGCATTAGGCTTGTCATTAGGAAAGACGTTGCACACGTTCAGTATCTTGTATTCATCCTCCATGCCCGAAACGGAATAGCGGTAAGCCACGCCATCATCAAACACCCTTATCTCAAGCACGGCACCCGTGACGGATTCCAAGATAAGGCTGTTGTATCTGTCGCCCAATATTGACAGCACATCATAGTCCTCGCCCGCAAGCCTGACGGGAACAGACGTAGTGCGACTGGTTGCCACGTCCGCCTTGCCAAAGGACATACGCTTGCCACCTGAGTACAGTTCTAGTCCCACCTCACGATTCTTGACAACAGTCTTGCCGTCGGCAGTAACATTAATCCTCATTCCGTCGGCTACCATCATCTTCGTGTTCACGTTGCGTCTCCTCACCATATTAATGCTTACGTTCACATTATTGTCAGGAGAGGAAACGGTATATTGTGCGTTTGCAATGAAAGGGGAACACACACACAAGAGCAGTAAAACGTATTTTTTCATACTGGTATTTGTTTTTCAAACCTGACGTACACTTTTCAAAGCAAACATCAGGGTCGGGTTCAACATTACGCTACAAAAGTAAGTTTTCTATCTGAAACAGAAAAGAAAACAACAAAAAAAGCGCACATTAGCGAATGTATTATCGCTTTTTTACTACCTTTGCACGCAGAAAACAACAAACATATATAAATCACAAACTAAAACAAAACAAATATGATGAAGAAAGTGCTTCTCACACTTATCGTATGTCTCATGGCAGGAATAAGTGCAGTTGCCCAAAGTGACGGCGACAAGATTATCGGTACGTACAAGGCTGTACAGGAAGGTAACGTAAGCAAGGTAAAGATTTCAAAGAATGGCGATGGCTACAAGGCACAGATTATATGGCTTGAGCATCCTAACAATCCTGACGGAACGCCAAAGCTTGACAAGAAGAATCCAGACAAGGCAAAGCGCAACGTTCATGCCGACAAGATTGTCCTTGTGGATAAGATAAAGTACAAGGGGGGCGTGTGGAAGGACGCAAAGATATACGACCCAACAAAGGGCAAGAGCTTCGACGTGGAGATGAAGTTCAAGGACTCAAAGACCCTTCAGGTAAAGGGCTCGCTCCTTATCTTCTCCCAAACCGTGGAATGGATAAAGCTTGACTAAGCTATAATGCTTTTAGCAAGACAATCAGAAAAGCCGTTCGGAACAAGTGACCGAACGGCTAATTTCATATATGGTGAGTATGTAAACATATCAGAAGAATGATATAGACGCATAAGACTGATGGAGACATAAAAGAAAAGGTCTTGCAGAAATCTGCAAGACCTTTTACTGAGGGTGGAGGGTGGGACTCGAACCCACGACATTCAGAACCACAATCTGACGCTCTAACCAACTGAACTACATCCACCATGTTAGTGCTTATCGGGCGTTACCACTGGGGTGTCTCCCGTTTTGCGAGTGCAAAGGTACAATAATCTTTTGAACTGACAAAACTTTTTTGAAAAATTTCAAATGTATTATTTCAAATTTAGCTTTCAAAAGCAAGCTTTCTCATATCCCAAATGTCAAATCTCAAAATTATGCCTCCGGAACGCTTATTCCCGGAGGCATAGATTTGAAATTATAGAGTTGACTTTTACTTCTTATTTTCCATAAATAAGAGGAAGCGCCCAGTACAGATACTCGTTAATGTGTCCGTAGAAGTGCTGTCCACCTTCCTTCATCTCGAAACGGAGGTTTGCGTTAGGCTTATTGTAACGGAACAAGGAAGCGTTCTTAGAGAGAGCCTCCACGAGATTCTTCTGTGGATTACCTGCTATGTCCTTTGTACCCGTGTAGCCATACACCTCGAAGTCGTTGCCATAAGGTGACTTCTCCAGCTGCTCGTTAAGCCATATAGCAGCTGTCTTTGCATCCTGACGCTCACCCTTGTCATTGTGAATCCAGAGGTCGCCACTAAGTGGGAGGAAATACTTCACGGCATTCACTCCGTATGCAAGCTGGAACCAAGTGGAAAGAGCGCCCATAGAGAAACCTCCATATGCACGATGGCTGCGTGAACGTGTTACAGCCATGCTGTCAGTACCCTCAAGGAACGTGTTGTAGGCATTCTCAACGGCAGGGATAAGGTCATTCTGAAGCTCCGTATGGAAGTTGCGTGTACGAGCAATACCGTCGTTCATACCATTTGAGCCTATGTTCTCGTCGTCATCATAGAATGTAGGAGTAACCACGATGATTGGTCTCATCTTGCCGTCTGCAATAAGGTGGTCGAGCACCTGACGAAGAGGAAGCCAGTCCTGTGGAGGAGTGAGGAACGAAGTAGTCTTGTCGCCACCACCGTGCATGAGATAGAGCACGTCATACTTAGTCTTCTTGTCGCCTGCGTTGTAGTTGTAAGGGAGATACACCCTCGCATGCTTCTTCAACGTCTTACCGTTTGAATGGGCTGTGTAAGTAAACTCCTCAATCTTACCCTGCTTGCTTGCAGGCTGACGAATAGCGTCAGGAATTGGTTGAATCTGTTTGATTGTCTTTTCAAACTCTGAATCTCCTACCTGTGCCATACTTGACATTGACACGAGGAATGCAGCGATAAATGCTGGCAAAGTCTTTTTAAACATAATTTTTAAGAATTAGTTTTAGTATTAGTTATTACGATATTAAATTCACTAAACGCTGCGAAGATACGAGTATTTTTCGGAATAACGAACATTTAGCCAACTATTATTTCCATACGCCCCTCTATATTAACTAAAATCCGAGTTAATATATAAAGTCACATATAGTTAATCCAGATGCTTACATATAACTAACATATCAGCTTCCCTCACCTCCTTTTGTCCTATATGTACGGAAGCTATCCATCCCCCATCATGGGTGCTTATCGTAAATATTGCCAGCAAGATTTCCTTGCATAACGAGGAAAACAAAAAACGCACGCGAAAAAAAAATATTTGCGTCCCGATAAAGAATGATTTTGTACGCGTACAAAAATTTTTTTCTACGCGCACAAAAAATCGGCCATTTCCAGCTAATTTTAAAGAACAATTGCGTATGTATTCACGCACACATGACTTATCGTAATTATACGACTACAAATCAAAAACGCACAGAATGTAGCATAAGTCAAAATAGGAGTAGGAATTGACATTAAGCAAGCTTCACAAGATACTTCTCTCAAATGTTAACTTGTTAATTTGTTAACATCGCAAAAACGAGACATTATAGTACAAAAAAAGCCATCGAACAAAAGTTCGATGGCTTTTAACTTATATATTCCTAATGATGATAGGATATTACTTCAACTTTGCACGGATAGCTTCGCTCTCCTTCTCGTAGCCTGGCTTGTTGAGGAGGGCAAACATGTTCTTCTTGTATGCCTCTACACCTGGCTGGTTGAATGGGTTAACTCCAAGGATAAGACCTGAGATACCGCAAGCCTTCTCGAAGAAGTAGATGAGCTGACCGAGGTTGTACTCGTCAAGCTTCTCGATAGATACCTTGATGTTTGGAACGCCACCGTCAACGTGTGCAAGCTGTGTTCCAAGCTCTGCCATCTTGTTTACCTCGTCGATGCGCTTGCCTGCGAGGAAGTTGAGACCGTCAAGGTTCTCTGCGTCTGATGGAACTTCGAGCTTAGTGTTTGGCTTCTCTACAGAGATAACTGTCTCGAAGATTGTGCGCTCACCGTCCTGAATCCACTGACCCATAGAGTGAAGGTCTGTTGTGAGATCAACAGCTGCTGGGAAGATACCCTTTCCGTCCTTACCCTCAGACTCTCCATAGAGCTGCTTCCACCACTCACCGAAGTTGTGAAGCTTTGGCTGGTAGTTACAGAGAATCTCAATCTTCTTACCGCTCTGGTAGATTGCGTTACGTACTGCTGCATATACTGCTGCTGGGTTTGAAGCGTATGGAGCGTTGATGTCGCACTCCTTCTCCATGTCCTGAGCACCCTTAACGAGAGCTGCGATATCGAATCCTGCAACTGCGATTGGGAGAAGACCTACTGGAGTGAGTACAGAGAAACGTCCACCTACGTTGTCAGGGATGATGAATGACTTGTAGCCTTCCTTGTCTGCTGTTGTACGTGCAGCACCCTTCTTAGCGTCTGTAACGGCAACGATAACCTTCTTTGCCACTTCCTTACCGCGCTGCTCCTCACACATCTTCTTGAGAAGACGGAATGTGATGGCTGTCTCAGTAGTAGTACCAGACTTAGAGATGTTGATTACACCGAACTTAACGCCCTTGAGGTAGTCGATAAGCTCTGAGAGGTAATCCTCACCGATGTTGTTACCAGCAAAGAGGATGCGTGGCATATTTGATGGCTGAAGCCAACCGAATGAGCTTGAGAGAGAGTCGATGACCATGCGTGCACCGAGGTAAGAACCACCGATACCAGCAACTACGACAGCTTCACAGTTCTCCTGAAGAGTCTTAGCTGTAGCGTTAATCTCAGCGATGAACTCTGGAGTGATTGAGCTTGGGAGGTGAAGCCAACCAAGGAAATCATTACCTGGACATGTAGCATTTTCAAGAGCAGCCTGTGCGCTCTTTACCTGAGGCTCAAGTGCCTCAATAGCACCAGCAGCCAAGAACTGGCTTGCTGCAGAAATATTAAGTTTCATAATGATTTATTGATATTTTAAGTTTGTGAGTTTTTTTAACTTTGTAAGCTTTTAGTTTTTTTAAGTTTGTGAGTTTTTAAGTTTTTGCTGATAGCGATAATCGCAAGAACTAATAAACTTAAAAATTCACAAACTCAAAAACTTATCTAAACGAATCGCTGAGTATCTTTATTTCTACCTGAGGATTTATCTTCTCATATAGTATGTTATACACAGCATCGAGGATAGGCATATTAACGTGATACATCTTGTTTATCTGCTTCATACACTCCGTACCGTAGTAACCCTCAGCAATCATCTCCATCTCAAGCTGGGCAGACTTAACGGAATAGCCCTGACCAATCATCGTACCGAACACTCGGTTACGTGAGAAGTTGGAGTACATCGTAACGAGAAGGTCACCCATGTAGGCAGTATTGATGACACGTCTGTCCTCTGGCTGAACGGCCGTGAGGAAACGTTCCATCTCCTGCAAGGCGTTGGCAACAAGTACAGCCTGGAAGTTGTCACCGCACTTCAGTCCATGACAGATACCTGCACAGATAGCATACACATTCTTGAGAACGGAACTGTATTCTATGCCCTCAATATCCGTTGAGACAGATGTCTTGACAAACTTATTAGTCAAGAGGTCGGCAACGACCTGTGCGTTGTCGAGGTCGCGACATCCTACCGTGAGGTAGCAAAGACGGTCAAGAGCAACTTCCTCTGCATGAGAAGGTCCACCTATAGTACATACCTGCTCCTCTGGCACACCATAAATCTTTTCAAAGAAACGACTCACGGTGCATCCCTCGTCTGCCACAATACCCTTGATGGCTGTCACCACAAGCTTCTCGCGCATACTCGTCTTGAGTTTCTTAAGATGACTCTTGAGATAAGGCGAAGGTGTGACGAACACAAGAGTGTCCGAATTCTTCACGACATCATTAATGTCACTTGAGAAATTGATTCTATCTACATCGAAATGCAGACCTGTGAGATAAGCAGGATTATGACCGAGACGCTTGAATTCTTCTATTCTGTCGTCTCGGCGCATATACCAATTTATGCTTTCTTCATGATGTAGCAATATCTTTGCGATTGCAGTTGCCCAACTACCACCACCAAGGACTGCTACCCTGCCTGTATTTGTAAATTTCATAATAGACCCCCGACCCCCAGAGGGGGCGGCCATCCGTAACTGGGGGGAGGATGGCGTTAATAGTTGCTTTTCCCCGATTGCATCCGTCGGAACAATACATCTGTATGTTCCGAACGGCTGCCCCCTTCGGGGGTTAGGGGGCTTATAACTTTGAGATTATAGCGTTAAGTTCGTCAACGCTTGGCTTTGTAATCTCAAGCTTGTATTTCTTGATTATTTCACCAATCTGCTGCTGTACCTTCTGAGCATTTGCTCCTGCGAGTGACTCAACAAGGTTGTAACCAGCCTTCTGGAGTACAGGAACAATCTCCTCGCTGAAACCGATCTCCACATACTTGCTTACAGCATCCTTTGGAGCCTTAACCTCTGGCTTCATTGTTGGGAAGAGAAGTACCTCCTGAATTGTTGGCTGGCCAGTCATAAGGATTGCGAGACGGTCGATACCGATACCGATACCTGATGTAGGAGGCATACCGTACTGGAGGGCACGGAGGAAGTCGTGGTCAATTACCATCGCCTCGTCATCACCCTTGTCAGCAAGCTTCATCTGCTCGATGAAACGCTCCTCCTGGTCGATAGGGTCGTTAAGCTCAGAGTATGCGTTTGCAAGCTCCTTACCATTAACCATAAGCTCGAAACGCTCTGTAAGTCCTGGCTTGCTGCGGTGCATCTTAGTAAGTGGTGACATCTCGACTGGGTAGTCTGTGATGAATGTTGGCTGGATGAATGTGCCCTCGCATGTCTCACCGAAGATTTCGTCGATAAGCTTGCCGCGACCCATTGTGTCATCAACCTCTACGCCACACTTCTTTGCAGCCTCACGCATCTCGTCCTCTGTCATGTTCTCAAGGTCGTAACCAGTCTTCTCCTTAATTGCCTCAAGGATAGGAAGACGACGGTAAGGAGCCTTGAAAGATACGATATTGTCGCCAATCTTAACCTCTGTAGTGCCGTTTACTGCAATACAAATCTTCTCAAGCAACTGCTCTGTGAATGTCATCATCCAGTTGTAGTCCTTGTAGCTTACATAAAGCTCCATACATGTGAACTCTGGGTTGTGGCTACGGTCCATACCCTCGTTACGGAAGTTACGGCCAATCTCGTAAACACCCTCGAAACCACCTACGATAAGACGCTTGAGGTAAAGCTCAGTAGCGATACGGAGGTAGAGGTCAACGTTAAGTGCATTATGATGAGTGATGAATGGACGTGCACTTGCACCACCTGCAATCTGCTGAAGTATTGGAGTCTCAACCTCTGTGAAACCTGCCTCGTCAAATACCTGACGCATAGTGCGGAGGATTGTGGCACGCTTGAGGAATGTGTCCTTAACGCCATTGTTGACGATAAGGTCAACATAACGCTGGCGGTAGCGAAGCTCTGGGTCCTCAAATGCGTCGAACACCTGTCCGTCCTTCTCCTTCACGATTGGAAGTGGCTTGAGTGACTTAGCAAGAACAGTAAGAGACTTAGCGTGAACAGAAATCTCACCTGTCTGAGTACGGAACACAAATCCCTTTACTCCGATGAAGTCGCCAAGGTCAAGAAGCTTCTTGAAGACTGTGTTGTAAAGTTCCTTGTCCTCTCCTGGACAGATATCGTCACGAGTGATATATACCTGAACACGGCCTTTTGAATCCTGAAGCTCAACAAAGCTTGCCTTACCCATAACACGGCGGCTCATCATACGACCAGCGATGCACACCTCACGGAGAGGCTCTGTTGGGTTGCCCTCTGCATCTACGGCAGGGTCCTTGAACTCTGCGATGATGTCTGTAGAGTAAGCATTTGTTGGATATTCAGCAGCAGGATATGCATCGATGCCCATATCCTTCAACGCCTGAAGATTGTTTCTACGGTTAATCTCCTGTTCAGATAATTCTAATACGTTCATTTTTACCTATATCTTTCTTTATAATTACAAATTCATTTTACCTTGCAAAGGTACAAATAATAATTGACACAATGAAGACAACCGTTTTTTTTCTTTGCTTTGCACAAATATAATTCGTTTTTGATTATCTTTGCACGACTTTTTGAAAGTTCAAAGCAAGAATAAGCCTAGGTAAACTAGATTATCCAGAGTCTCTAGCAAATAAAACAAACAAAGCAATGCGGTCGTCTTGCATTAGTCATCCCTCTCGCCATATAGAGGAAGAAATGGGACGCAGGTAAGAGGGTCCGCTTAAATCAAACTCATATATGGATATACCACAGACAAGTTTAACAAAAGAGCTCTCTCAGATATTTGGAGAGAGAGCCATCAACAACATCACGGACTACGTCATGGAGTTCAGTTCACGCATCCTCATGGCGCTGTTAGTCTATTTCGTAGGAAAGTTCATCATTGAGAAAGTACTCAAACTGGTACGTGCTATGATGAACAAGCGACAGATAGAACCATCGTTACGTTCATTTACGGATAGTGCACTCAGCATAGGACTCTACTTTGTCCTTGGCTTCTCAATAGTCACCATCCTCGGCATACAAACTACGGAGTTTGCCGCTCTCTTTGCTGCCGTCGGTATGGCTATCGGTATGGCAATGTCGGGTACGCTCCAGAATTTTGCAGGTGGAGTAATGATTCTCCTATTCAAGCCATACAAGGTAGGTGATGTCATCGACGCACAAGGATTCTGCGGAAAGGTGGAACAGATACAGATATTCCACACAATCATTATGACTGCCGACAAACAGACAATCATCATTCCTAATGGCGGACTTGCAACGGGTTCTCTCAAGAATCTTACGAAATCTCCACATCGTCGTGTGGATATAAACGTGGAAGTTGCATACGGTACAAAGCCAGAGGATGTGCGTGTCATCCTTCGCAAAATTATTGACGAGGACGAGCGCATCATCAAGGAATCCGGCTTAGAACCAGCACTTCCAATGGCCGCCATGTCGGCATCAAGCATCGTGTTCTCTTTCCGCGTATGGGTTGAGTCCGCAAACTACTGGCCAGTACTTTTCGACTGCACAGAAAGGATTTACACAGACCTCACAGCCGCAGGCATAGAGATACCATTCCAGCAGATAGACGTACATGTCAAGAACTAAGTAACAACTAAATCAAGAACTATACAAAGAGGGCGTGCACCAAGTATGGCGCACGCCCTCTTTGTATCCTTTCTCTACGAGACATCGCCCTACTGCAGCTTGAGCAGAGTCTCTATTTCTTCCACTACCTTCTGCGCTTTCTGCGCAAAGTATTCTTGGTTATCAATCACCTTGAGGTAAGGGTGACCTATCCAAGCCTCATAAACCTTACGGTCGAGCTCTCGGGCTATACGCATACCCTCCTCATTTGCCTGCTCATATCTCTGAGCATTAGTGCTTGTAGTATAGAACTCCTCACTACCACAAGCTGTAGTAGTAAGATGTAGCACAGCATCATAACGGCGACGAAGTCCCTCAGATGATGTTCCTGCAAGCTCCATAAGATGACCCCACATCTCTGCTGTCATATATGCAGAGATATCCATTGTGCCACGGTCACAGATGATAAGACAAGGCATATCGAGAGTTTGTGCCATAAGCGTAAAGCGTTCCTCAAATGCAAGCTGCATTTCAAGGGTAGCCTTTTCACCCTCATAGAAGAAATCCTTGTTCTTAGTAAGATAGTTCATTCCCGACTGCGTAAAAAGCGTTGGCATCTCTGGAATAGTAAAAACCTTATACCCCTTACGTGAAAAATGCTCAACAATAAGCTCCAAGGCACTTGTCTTACCAGCACAAGGTCCTCCTGTCAGAACTATACGAGTGATTTTGTTCATTTGATGTTGTTATTTCTTCGCATTAACCGCCCACTTAACGGTTTTGCTGATAATATCAAAGCAACGTTTCTTAAATGCCGCCTAATCTCCACATTTCTCGCATCCAAATGCAAAGAATTAAGAACACAAAAGAAAAAAAGGAAATGAATTGAACTTGTCGTATTCATTTCCTCTTTTAGTTAGTAGCTTCAACAAATAATAGTGATCCGGAAGGGATTCGAACCCTTGACCCACAGCTTAGAAGGCTGTTGCTCTAATCCAACTGAGCTACCGGACCATCCTTTTTGCGTTAGCGGGTGCAAAGGTAGGTACTTTTTCGCAAAGTACCAAAAGAAAAGCAAACATTTTTATCCGAGCGCACAAAATTAACATTTTATGCGCAAAACATCAATCGTTTTTTTTAGAATTCGTCGCCTGTGGCAATGGACTCTTTTAAAAAATGAGTTTACGTGTTTTTAGTCCTCATAAAAGGGTGGGTTCAAAAAGATGCGTCCGACCTTCTGCGGAAACTAAAAAACTTAAAAAACTCAAGACCCCCAAAAACCTTAAAACGTCTACAAACCATCAATGCGTAGGTGATTTCACTCACCTACGCTATATGATAGTGCTGTTATGTTTCTGTTTATTACCAGAGTGAGCCAAAGTCGCCACCACGCTGACGTGCATCCATTTCGTCAGAGTAGCCTTCGTCATCAGGATCTGGAGCAGTAGTACGTCCATCGTTATAGATATCACTTGGAGACGTACATACCATTGAGGCGATCTCAACAGAAGTTACATTAACATTAGGAATAATATAACACTTTTTCATACAAGATAGAATTATTTATTTACTACTACTTTCTTTCCGTTCACAACGTAAACACCAGGATTAACTTCCTTAGTCAAAGAACCATTAACCTTGCCGTTGAAGAGAACAGCACCATTAACAGAAGCAATAACTACGTTTTCACCAGATGCTATTACACTAATTACACCATTCTGTGCCTTAACAGCAAAGATAGACTCTGAAGAATCAACACCAGTTGTTGCGTCTGAAACGAAACGGAACTTAGCTTCATTAGCTGCTGGTACGCTATTATCACATACGAAGTAACCAGTGAATGGCTTGAATGTTGCACCATTTGATTTTCTAAGCTTATTGCTAGCAAAACCATAAATAGTACAATTAGAATTACCATCATTAGTAACAGTAAGATAAGTACCATTCATAGCCCAACCATTACTAAATGAAGTTGCATCAGCAGTTGGAGTTTGTTTTACTGTCACATTAGATGCAGTAATCTTCTGAGAAGCAGAAACGCCCTCCCTTGTACAAGTAAGGAATGGAGTATTAGCCAAAACCTCTGTTACCGCATTGTTGAACTCGAGATATCCTTCGTTGTATCCATTAAATGTTGCAAAGAACAAGTTACCATTTGAATAATCAAATGGAAGGACAAGACCAACCATGTTGCCACCAACTGAGTAATCCACTGAGACTTCAGTAGCAGTAAACTCGTAAGGATTTGCGAATGAAACTCCGCTCTGACGCACTAATTTGAGTTTTGCACAAGAACGAACTCCATTAGACATAGTAATGATATTGTCACCTGTTGCAGTTACACCTTCTGGCAAGAACAAAAGACAATTTGCATTAATACCAGACAAGTCAACCGAACCCAAGTTATTTGTATTGAATGTACAATTAGACAAATCAATATAGCTAAGTTCACTTGTATTAGCCAACTCAGACAAATACTTCTTAAACTCATCAACTTTTACAGACTGAGCACTTGAAGAGATGAAACCAAAAGAAGATTTTTCAGCCTTTTGCTTCATATAGCTTGCAAGAACAGACAAAGGACTCTTAGTCAAAGTCAAAGGAATATCTTTTTTGAGAGAGTTAACATCATTATTCTCGCCTTCAATCCAATCCACAAGATTTGATTCATTATTATCTAAATCCGCATTTGGAGTAACGACCTTTACGCCCAACACTCCATCAGGAAGAGCACCTTCATTTATAGAAGAGACCTCATAAGGCAAAGTGATTGTATTATTCTGGAGCTTTGGCAAAGCAACAACACTCACAGGCTTTCCATCTGCATCCTTTGCACAAAGAACACTATTATTTCCACCATTCACATATACAGAAGTATAATTAGCATTCTGTTCATCAACAATGAACTTATTCACATTTGACTGTGTAAACGAAGGCAAAACAGAAACGCTAGCCCCTACATTTACCTCTTGGAAACCACGACCATTAAGGAGATCGGCAGGATACTCATTCACAACAAACTTCTTAGTACTGCCGACAAACTGAATCGGATATGCTGTACCGTTAAGACCCTCCAAATAAACAAGAGTTACAGGATAATAATTGCCTCCTATTTTTTCATAGAACAACTCATCCTGATACTTATCATGAGAAATTGGAGTCGAATTAGCATCTACATCAACGTCAATCTCAGAGCCTCTGCAAAATTCATGACCATCATAACGGAGTGCTATATTATAAAAAGCCCAATACATTCTATAAGGGTCATTCACCTCATAGCGCCCACTTTCTGTGTTAAAAGTAACGATTTCATCTGACAATTCCACGCCACCACTACTTTCTGGGACTTCAAAATTTCCAAGATGCACAGCACTACTTACCGAAGCATTGTCATCCACAGTAATCCCAGTTGGTTTGTAGCATACTTGCCTGCCAGTAATACGTATGAATCCATCAGCATAGATAGTCATAAATATTTCTGACGCACCTGATTTTACAGGAGACTCTCCCAAATCCCCAGAAATATCTCCGGTTTCAGATTCTTCCCCATCAAGTTCAAAATCGACCACCTCCAATGTACCCATGGCATCTGCGTTCGTAAAATATCCATCGTTAATGCTATAAGTATATTTCAAGCCTTGATATATTTCTGACTTTTCCTGAGCATAAGAAGCTAATCCAAGCATCCAAGCAAGTCCAAGTGACAATATATGTATTTTTTTCATATTTAAGCGAAATAAAAATTACACAAACAAAAATCCAATCGTGGTAAGCACAACGCCCACCACAAAAGAATTTTTCAACCGATTAATATTCCAAAAGATTTACATTTCGGCGTCTTGCATCTCCTTCAATTGGTTCTGGTTCATTTGGATCCACTTCATGAACATCGCCATTAGGAGTATTTCCGCTCTCACCAGTAATAGAGCCACAAATAAGACTTGTTCTTAAGAACTTGCTTTCACTTTCAGGAATCTGATATTTTTTCTTCATAGCTATATGTAATTTTTTCACCACGGCAACTATAATAATAGCTGTACCTTGATATTGTTTATACTACTTTTTAATTAATATTTAACCTTGTTTTGAATTACCTCCAAAATTATTGCAAAAGTATGCAATAGTTTTTAAACCCACAACTTATGCTTGCACCAAAGCATCAATTTAACGGAATTTTAACATAATTTCACATTTAGCAAAGCTAAAACATCATGTTTGAAACGCACACAATACATTTTATATGTACATAACGATGATGTTACAACACAAATATTTTAGAAAGTCATAGGGAGACTGTCACCAGCCTCCCTAATCCCTTTTAGTAGTATCTCTCGGTAAAGACACACTAAAAAACATCGTATCAAAAAATATTTATCTTATGTATATCTTCTTTGTTCCTTTAGTTGTCTTTACGATATTGAGTCCCTTCTGGAGCTCGTCAACCTTCTTGCCGTCTGCTGTGAAGATGCCAAGAATTGTTGGTTCAGCCTCCTCTGTCTCTACAGACTCAACGGCCGTTGTTTCGTTGTTGTCGTTGAACATATTCTCTTCTGACTCTGCAAGAAGCTCATCCATAGAGATACCACTTCTCATTCTTACGTTATAGTCTTCTCCGAAATCAGGGATGTATGCCCTGAAAGGCTTAAGATTAATTGCCTTTGTTGTTGTATGATAGATTGTATTTTTTGAAACAAAATATCCATTTGTAAATGATATATTCTTTATTGTTCCAACAATCTTATATATTTTCTTAGTTTCATATGTCAAACCTTCATATTCTGACATACCATTGTCATCAAAGCCATCAAGAGAAACAAGGGCATCATTAACAGAAATCACAAGGTTCTTCTGAGTGCAATAGAACACAACTGCCTCGCCAGCCTTAATTGTAGAACCTGCAGACACCTTGTCAAAAAACAAAGTATTCTTACCATCTACATCCTTCTTATCATAGATGCGGTATATGTTTGCGTTTGATTCGCTCACCTTGAATGCAAAAGGAAGACACAATGTACCCCATCTCAAATCATTCATTGCGCGAGTATAAGTCACCTTCTTAGCAAACAAATGAGAGTCTTCAATGGTATAACCGGCTGCGTCGTCAATAGTAACATTCTCTGCAAAAGTTCCAAAAGAAACAGAAATACTTACTATATTGAGGTCAGAGTTCATCAATGCTGCCAAATCAACCTCTGAGATTGCGCCATAATTGTTAGTTATAGTATAATAAACTCCATTTGTAGAAACTGTCAACTCCGGATTCAAGCCTGAGTTAATAACAGCATTAGCAAGAGGGGAAACGTTCTCGGTTTCGATTACGATCTGCTTTATATACCTGTGAGCTGCAACCTTTTCTGCGTCCAAAGAGACATTCATTGAAAAGTTTCCTTGCTTACATACAAGACTCTCGTTTCTCGTCAAACCAAGATATATCTTTGTCGAAGTCCTCTTCTTTCGATAGTCATCGCTGAAGGAAATAGCGACATGACCCTTCTCAATTGTAAAAGAAGAAACTCCCATGTTATTTGGAACATGCTCCAATAACTCAGTATAATCAAACTTAACTGTGTGTGCGTTAATACCGATGAATACAAATAACGCTACGATAATTGATACGACCTTTTTCATAATTCAAAAATTTTTCCCGATTAATAACTTTTGTTCACTACTCATTCCGTAGACTATAAAAATAGTCCTTGATAAAGAAATAATAGAAAATCTTGAAATAGGCTTGTTCTATATAACTTATAAGATATACATGACCTTTAAGAATACTAAAGATGATTATTGTTATTCTTTATTGCTCTTCACGTTCGAAATAAATATATACATATATAAATATACTATGCGTGACTCGCAAATACGAGTTTCAAAAATCTTCTTTTTGGTATCTAAAGTAATTAAATAAAACTTACCTTAAGAATGTTCTAAGTTTGTTACTTTCTTTTCTTTTTCTTTAATTGTTCGCTGCAAATGTATGGAGTATTTTTTAATCCACCAAATGTTTTTAAAGTTTTTTTACAAGAATTTTTCGTTTCTTACAAAACCAATAAGTTAGCGCTCTGTGCACCCCTGATTTTGTCAAGTCGAGTTTACAAAAACGTCCCTTATAGCGGTAAGAGTATCAAACATTTAAGGCGCATTTTTAGAGTGTGTATTTGACACAAATTATGAAGTCTTGCGCAGCGAAATGTGCAAGTGTGCAAAAAAGACGAGGGGAATGGGCGTGCCGTTCACGGCACTTAAACTAGGAGCGCAAGAAGAAGGAAAGGAATAGTTACCTATATTATATAGTGAGAGTGCTATATAGAGAGAAGAGAGGAGGGGAAATACGGAGGTCAGCCTAAGACGACAGATGTGAGACCAGCCAAAGACGGCTGGGATAACGAAGTGAATAAGAAGGCCAAGTCTGGCCGAAAGGAGAGGATGCAACAACAAGATACGAAGCATGAAGAAGACATAACAGCTGAAGCGGAGCGATAAGAGACGAAAAAAAAGAAACAAAACAACGAGAAAGGGATGCTGCCTGTCATTTTTTTAGATGAAGAAAGAAGAAGCGGAGTAACAAGAAACGAAACAAGAAGAAACGGAAGCATAAGAAATGAAAGCAGCCAGTCAAAAAGAGACTGGCTGCTAATTCGAGAGGCGAAAGTATAGACTATATTGTAAATCCATACTTAGTACCTAATAATGACCTATACAATAGCATTCTGTTCCAAATGACGAGCTATCTGGGATAATTATTAAACTCCCATTTAGTTCTTGATAACGACCTTGACATGCTGGAGGGCGGAGTCATCACTTGAGTTACCGACCATGATGTCGTATGTACCTGCGACGATACGCATGGAGTTGGTTGAGGCATCCCACGTCTCGAACTGTGCATCGGTGAGTGGAAGGGCAACCTTCACTGTCTTGCCTGCTGGAACGTGAACACGCTTGAAGGCACGGAGGGTCTTCAATGGTCCCTCATCATCCCCATCACGACGGAGATAGACCTGAACGACCTCATCGGCATCACGTGTGCTGACGTTCTTGACATCAACAAGGACGTTACCTTTCTTATATTTAGGCTTGCCAAACTCTATCTTTGAATAGCTGAGACCGTAGCCGAATGGGAAGAGTGGCTTCTCCGTCATATAGCGGTATGTGCGTCCCTTCATAGTGTAGTCGAGGAAATCAGGCAGCTGTTCTACATTCTTATAGAAAGTGACAGGCAACTTACCCGAAGGGTTGACGTCGCCAAAGAGGATGTCGGCAAGAGCCTGTCCTCCCTTCTCGCCAGCATACCACGCCTGTACGATGGCGTCAGCATTCTGTGTCTCAGGAACAAGTCCCATGGCACTACCAGAACAGTTGACGTAAACCATCTTCTTGCCTGCCTTACGGAGGAGGGCAATCATGTCACGCTGAACCTGTGGAAGCTCGATGGATGTGCGGTCACCACCCTTGAATCCTGGGTAGTCAACCTTCATTTCCTCACCTTCAAGACGTGGGGAAATACCACCCACATACACGATAGCATCTGCCTTCTTGGCTGCATTCAGTAGTTCCTCGTCGGAATAGTAGAGTGAGTGACCGAGGTCGAAGTTAAGAACGGCAGCACCCTTGTTCTGGGCGTAGCAAAGTTCAAGCTTATACTTCTTGCCTGCCTTGACCGTGAACTCCACAGTCTTCTCGCGGATGGAATCCTCATTCTCACCCGACCAGTCGTTAAGGAGCGTGTCATTATCAATCACGAGGCGGAGACGGTCAGAGTACTTGAACCACATACTTATCTTATCTGTCTTGTCAGAGAAGAGCTGGGCATCATACCTCACAGAGAAGTTCTCGATGTTCACGCCAGAGCCGAAAGCCGTGGCACCACCATTATCGAAGTTGAGCTTCTGCTGGTAGTAATCCATACATACGGCATTACCCTCAAAATTCTGATTATTGTAATAGTGAGAGCCAAGTCCCACATACTGACCGTCAAAGCAACGGAGATTATTGAACCAACTGTCCGTGATGCGTCTCTCCACGAGTCCGCAACCTGCCATATACGTTACGTTGGCGCACTTATCCTTTATACCCTGAAGGATGGTAGTCGTAGATTTAGGGAAACCGTTGTAGTTACCCCAGAGCATAACAGAGTCGGCAGCATTAGGACCTACGACGAGCACCTTCATATCCTTGCTGAGAGGAAGCACGTTGTCCTTGTTCTGAAGAAGCACGATACCCTCCTTGGCAAGCCTATAGGAGAGTTCACGATGCTCGTCGCTCGCAATAACATCTGGTGTGATGCTTCGCCAAGACACCTCATTGTCGTCATCAAAGTCGCCAAGTTCAAAGCGTCCCTTAAGCAGGCGCTTGAGGCTTAGGTCAATCTGTGCCTCTGTCGTCTTGCCAGCATCAATAGCTTCCTTGAGCGAACTGTAAGAATTACCGCACTCCACGTCCGTACCAGCAATAAGCGCCTTGGCTATGCCGTCGGCACGTGTAGGCGAGACATTATGACGGTTCTTCTCCCAGAAGTCGTTAAGTGCCCAGCAGTCACTTGTCACGATACCCTTGAAGCCCCACTCGTCACGCAAAATGTGCTGAAGATAACGGGTGCTTCCGCAGCAAGGCTCGCCATCCATGCGTTGGTAGGCACACATCACCTCGCGCACCTTACCTTCCTGCACAAGAGCCTTGAAGGCAGGGAGGTAAGTCTCCCAAAGGTCACGCTCTGGCAATAGCTCTATGTTGAACGTGTGGCGGTTCCACTCAGGGCCGCTATGTACGGCAAAGTGCTTGGCACAAGCAAAGAGCTTGCGGTACTTCGTGTCCTCAGGACCTTGAAGACCACGCACTACGGCAAGTCCCATACGACTTGTTAGGTAAGGGTCCTCGCCATAAGTCTCCTGTCCACGTCCCCAACGAGGGTCGCGGAAGATATTTATGTTTGGTGTCCAGAATGACAATCCTTCATAAATCTTGCATCTGCCAGCCTTACGGGCAATGTTGTTCTTGGCTCTCGCCTCGTCGCTCACGGCATCGTACGCTTTCTGCACAAGGGCATCGTCAAACGTACTCGCCATTGCCATGGTGATTGGCAGGACGGTAGCCGTACCGTTACGTCCCACACCATGCAAAGCCTCGTTCCACCAGTTGAACTGAGGAATACCGAGACGAGGAATGGCAGGCGAGCCGTGCTCCATGAGTTTCACCTTCTCATCAAGTGTGAGGAGTGAGCACAGGTTGGCAGCCCTCTCTTCTGCCGAAAGATGAGGATTCTGAAACGGATATTGTTGAGCAAAGGCTCCTATGGAGCCGAGGAAAGTCAACAGGACAGTTAGGTGTTTCTTCATACTGATTAAAATAATTGTTTTCGATGCAAATATAGAGAAATAATTTATACGCACAAAATATTCATGACGATAAATCATTCTTCTTATGTCATTCGTATTCCCTACGTTTCCTCTACGATTCTCTTAGGATTTGTAGAGGATAGTAAGAGAAACATAAGGGAAACATATGGTATTGTAGCCATAGGCTTGCTACAAAGTTGCCTCTTCCTATTCACTTATAGCCAACCACAGCAGCACTTTGGCAACAGGTAGAGAAGAATGGTTGATATTGCCATTTTGCCACATTCATACGAAGGACGTACTTTCCTTTTGTCACTCGGCAAATGAGGGGAAAAATACGAAGGACTCACGAGACATTAGCGAAGGATTAGTGAAAGATGAACGAGTAACATTTTGATAGAATTTGATTTCAAGGAAAGAGACTTTGGCAAAACCGAAAATTTTCAAGGAAGCATTTTAGTTATCCGACATCCGTAGGAGCAGCTACATGACAAGTTGTCATACTGATTGTGACAATTTTAGCATACTCAAAAAAGCAAGTAAAGTTTAACAAATATTAAAAAAGGATGGGAAAGTTTAAATTCTGGAATGCAAAGTTTAAAATGGTTTAACAAAGTTAAAAAGAGCAAGACAATATGTCATATTGGCATTTGGCTTGCAACTATAAGGGCGTAACGCCGAAAGGAGGTCTTTACATCCCAGAGGCATAAATTTGAGATATAGATTTGAAATTCTAATTATATTATAAACAATTAAAATATAGGAGGTTTTATTATGTTACCATCTATTTACACTCGTAATCAGGGTTGGCTTCCAACCATTTTTAATGATTTCTTCGATGACAATGCATGGATGCCTACTAAAGCCTACGGCACCACACCAGCCATCAACGTGTCTGAGGACGACAAGGAGTACAAGGTAGAAGTTGCTGCTCCAGGAATGAAGAAGGAGAACTTCAACGTTCACGTAACTCAAGACGGCGACCTCGTTATCAGTATGGAGGCAAAGTCTGACACTACCAATAACGATGGTCAGGAGACTAAGGACGCCAAGAAGTATCTACGTCGCGAGTTCTCTTACTCTAAGTTTGAGCAGGTTCTTACTTTGCCTGAACACGTAGAGAGAGAAAACATCTCTGCCAGCGTCAACGACGGTATTCTCACCATCGACATCCCTAAGATGACCGAGGAGGAGAAAGAGAAAGAAAACAAGGTCATAGAGATTCAATAGCACTTTACAACAAGAATCATAACGCTAAGGGGTACGCCATATCGGCATACCCCTTTTTCGTGTCCTATAGTTTTTCTTCAGCATAAACTGAAAATACAATAATTGACGGGAATTTGCATTCAAAATACAAATATGAGACAAAAGCGAGGGTTTTAAAGTGCTCACAAAAGAGCAAAATTGACAATTCTTTACTATGTTCCACTTTTATGTCTCAATAGACAATTTTTTACAATAAAACGCAAAAATAGAAACCACTATGGCGTAATTGTTAAAACTTTTACGAAGAAAACATTCTACCTTTGCAACGTCAAAACGGAAAATGCGATAGTAAAATATTGCGTAAATTAATATTCAACATTATTATTAACTAATTTAAATTCATTATGAAAAAATCAATCATCATCTCAATTTTCGCACTTGGTATGTTCTGCGTTTCTAACAACGCTAACGCACAGTTGGGTTCACTCAAGAAGCTCGGTAAGGAGCAGGTAAACAAGGTAAAGGACGATGCCAAGAAACAGGCTGAAGCTGCTAAGGCAGAGGCAGAAGCAAAGGTGGACGAAGCTAAGAAACAAGCAGAAGATCAAGCAAATGCTGTTAAGGCTGAAGCTGAGGCAAAAGCTAATGAAGCAAAGGCACAGGCTGATGCTAAAGTTAATGAGGCAAAGGGTAAGGTAGATGCTGCTAAAGCTGAAGCAGAAGCTAAAGTAAACGAAGCTAAGCAACAGGCTGAGGACGCTAAGGCACAAGCAGAAGCTAAGGTGGACGATGCAAAGGCTCAGGCTGATGCTGCCAAGGCAGAAGCTGATGCAAAGGCTAATGAGGCAAAGAAGAAAGCTGAGGAAGCTAAAGCTTTGCAGAACAAGAAGCCAAGCCTCGGCAAGAGTCTCAAGAAATAATACACCCAAACATCATAAACAAAGTGTTTTATCCCCCAAAATGGAAGGTGCATCATCATTCAGTTGATGATGCACTTTTTCTGTTGTACAAGCCAAATGACTATAAAAAACACATGAAGAGGAAATAAAAATCCACATTTTTCGTTTTATTATGTAGGAATTATCCTTACTTTTGCAGATGCAAAGATGAATATATGAAAAAGGAAATAACATACATACTCTCAATCGTGCTTTCGGTCATGATGCTCTCGTGCAACGACACAGAGACATTTAGCACAAATAAAGCACTACGACTCACATTCAGCGAGGACACAGTATCATTTGATACCGTGATTAGCACCATACCTTCAAGCACAAAGCGAGTGCTGGTATTCAACAATAACAACGACGGCATACGCCTCACAAGCGTGCGTCTCGCAAGCGGAGGGGAAAGCGGATTCCGCATCAACGTGAACGGAAGCAAGGGACCTGTGGTCAATAACCTTGAGATACTCAAGAACGACAGCATCTTCATGTTTGTAGAGCTAACCACAGACCTGACAAACAGTACGGAGCCTGTACTCATACGCGACTCCATAATGTTCATGCTCGAATCAGGCGTGGAGCAAAAGCTCATATTAGAGGCACATGGTCAGGATGCCATCATTCTCCATGCCCCAGTATGCAAGAAGGGCGAAGTGATGACCCTCACCGGAGACAAGCCCTACCTCATATACGACAGCCTTGTGGTTGACTCCAACGCAACACTCAACATAGAGGCTGGTGCAACACTCATGCTACATTCTGGCGCGAGCATACTTGTACATGGAATGCTGAACATCAATGGCGAAGAAGGCAAGATGGTGACAATAAGGGGCGACCGCACGGACAGGATGTTCACATACCTGCCATACGACCGTATTGACGCACAATGGGGTGGAATACGCCTATACGGCTCCAGCAAGGGAAATACCATCCGATATGCAGACATCCACGGAGGCAACTACGGCATAATATGCGACAGCACGGGAGTGGACTACTCAAAGCTGGACATTCACAACAGCATCATAACCAATGTATGCGGACATGGATTGCAAGCCGTGAGTTGCAAGATAAACGTATTCAACAGCATCATCAGCAACGCCCGTCAGGATTGCGTAAACGTGACAGGTGGAGAGTACAACTTCATCCATTGCACCATAGCACAGTTTTACGCCATAGGAGCACTTAGCGATGGCAACGCACTCCGTCTCTCCAACGTGAAAGACCTTGACCCATACGACCTGTCATTCCACGTTGACAACTCTATCGTCACTGGCTTTGCTTCCGACGAGATTTTTGCAAATCGATTTAACGGAAACAATGAGAAAAGCAAAGACGAAGTTTTATTCGACCTTGTTTTCCACAACTGCCTTGTGACAACTGACACAATTGGCGCAGGCAGGTATTTCGAGGACTGCATCATAGATGACGTGAAGGGTGACATAAACAGGAAGAAGCACTTCAAGCGTATTGACACCCACGATTTCCTCTTCGACTACCACCTCGACAGTCTCTCCACGGCTCGCGCCAAAGCCACATCCGACTACATACGCATCCTGCCAAAGGATATGCTCGGCACGGAACGCAAGAACGGAAACGTGGATATTGGAGCTTTACAGAATTAAAGCCACATATTCCTATACGGAAGTGAGTAGTTAACACATTATATTTACATAGGTCCGTTTGACTCTATTATATTAAAACAATTATGCCCACCAATGGATTTCTATTCCATATTAGTGGGCATAATTATGAATTACCAATTAAGAGTTCTCATTCATCACTATTCTTTGGTGTCTCACCATCTTTTTCCTCTTGCTCATTGCGCTCACGCTCCTTTCTTTCCAGTATTTCATTAGCCTTGCTAATCATGTGGTCAAAGAATTTTTCAGGAGCAACGCCCTCTGGTATCTGATCTACAAAGAGATTGCCAACCATGTCCGGGCACACTACACAAGCTTCATGTAGCGCAGGCAGGAACTCCTCAAGCGATTGTTTCTTGAAGTATATTGCGGCACGATACGCCGGAATTATATGTTTGCGGTATTCATCATCCGGGAACTTAGGTTCATACGAATCGGCTTCTTCAAGATACATTATTGCCCTGTCAAGCGCACCAACGAAAAGCAAGCGTATGGCAGCACCCAATGATGCATCCAACTTGTTGTCCGACATCTCGATGCTCTCACGAATATAGGCATCCGACATCTCTGTCTCAATGCCCTTGTGCGAAAGGATAATACCCTTCTCCACTAAGAATGTTGGTTCGTCAGGAGCCATCTCAAGTGCCTCGTCTATACATTCGAGAGCCTCATCATCATGATTTGCCATCATAAACATGTCTGCCATCTCCCAACACAAATCCGCATAGTAGGTAGGTATGCTCTTCTTGAAAGTCTCTGCATACTCCCTTGCATTCCTCAACTGCTCACATCCTTCCTCAGGCTTGTCGCTAAGAACAAGGCACTTGCCATAGAGCAAGCTCTGCGAATAGTCGCCCAATTCCTTCACAACCTCCTCTATATGCTTGAGTGCTTCCTTGAAGTTACACAAGAGGAAGTAATCGTTGGCAAGGACTGCCTTTGCATCCCAGTCGCGAGAGTCGATGGCAAGGGCAAAGTTACATGACTCTATTGACTCCTCATACTTACCTAATGCCTGCTGAGCGGTGGCAAGTATGGTGTAACCCATGTTGTTGTAAGGGTCGTTCTCAAGAATCTTGAGATAAACCTTTTCCACCATATCAAGAAGATGCTCCTCACGTACAATCTCCGACAATACCACATCTGAGTTGCTTGTGCCATTGAAAGGGAACGTGACAAGGTATTCCTCCACCCATCTCTTGACAAGCTCCTCGTCAAACTGGCGATGCTCAGTCAACTCAATGAAAGAGGTAATGACGTGAATGTACGATTCGCGTATGTACTCATCATCCTTCTCGCCCTTCCTTTCTCCATCTGTCTTTTGTAACTCTATCCACTCACGGAACAGCTCCTCAGCCGTGTCGGCATCCCCATCAAGGGCATAAACCAACTGTGCACGCTGGTAGAAGACGTCAAGGTTTGACTTCTCGTCAGGAATACTATCGAGAATCTCCCTTGCCTCCTGATAACGATGATAAAATATGAGCAGTCCGCTTTTGACCGACTGCATAAGCACGCTTTCTGGATGAGTGTCGAGTCCTAACTCAGCACACTCCATGGCTTCCTCCGCATTGCCCTTGTTCATATAATAGTCAGAGAGGTCTGCGTAGTCATCCTCATCAAGGTAACAAGGATAGCCCTGTTTCCTTGCCTCCTCATAGTTGTTCAGAAGTTCCTTGAACTCATCTGACTCAAAATAATCATCTTTCATTGCCGTTACGGTTATGAGGTTTTACTATTATGAGGTTAGCCGTCCTATATTCCCTTCATAGACAGAGATTATAGGACGGCTAAATCAATAAAGTGTAGGTCAGTCCTACTTGTTTATCTTTGCCCAAGTGTCCTTGAGTCCTACGGTACGGTTGAATACAAGGTGCTCAGGAGTAGAATCTGTATCCACGTTGTAGTAACCGATACGCTGGAACTGGAGGTAGTCGAGAGGCTTGGCATTCTGAAGCCACTTCTCCACGTAAGCCTTCTTGATTTCGAGGCTTGCAGGGTTGATGAACTTGCGCATGTCGTCGATGTCGATACGCTCCTTACCCTGTTCCTTGCTGTAGTTAGCCACCTCGTCACGTGGGTTCTCAACCATCCAGAGACGGTCGTAGTTGCGTACCTCTGCTTCAAGGCAATGCTTGCAACTAACCCAGTGGATTGTCTTACCCTTAATCTTCATGTCGGCATTTGCCTGTCCTGTCTTAGTGTCAGGAATAACCTCGGCATATACCTCGATGATGTTGCCGTCAGCATCCTTCTTGCAGCAGTTCTCCTCTGGACAACGTACGATGTATGAATTCTTGAGGCGTACCTCCTTGCCTGGGCCGAGACGGAAGAACTTCTTAGGAGCATCCTCCATGAAGTCGTCACGCTCAATCCAAAGCTCACGGCTGAACTCTATCGTGTGAGTTCCGTCCTCTGGATTCTCTGGGTTGTTGACTGCCTCATACTCCTCAACGGCATCCTCAGGGATGTTTGTGAGCACGAGCTTTATTGGGTCGAGCACGGCACTTACACGCTGTGCACGCTTGTTGAGGTCATCACGAACGGCACTCTCAAAGAGTGACATCTGGTTGAGTGCATCAAACTTAGTGTAGCCAATCTTGTCGATGAAGTTGATGATTGACTCAGGGCTGTAGCCACGACGGCGGAAACCGCTTATGGTTGGCATACGTGGGTCGTCCCATCCGTTTACCACGCCTTCCTTCACGAGAATGAGAAGGTTACGCTTAGAAAGCAAGATGTGAGTAAGGTTAAGCTTGTTGAACTCTGTCTGACGTGGACGGTTGTCATCAAGTGGCTTGTCATCGCCAGCAACCTCCTTTGCCCAGTCAACGAACAAGTCGTAGAGTGGACGGTGGCTCACGAACTCAAGTGTACACCATGAGTGGGTAACACCCTCCCAGTAGTCACACTGACCGTGAGTATAGTCGTACATTGGATAAGCATTCCACTTGTTGCCTGTACGCCAGTGTGGCATGTTGAGCACACGATACATGATTGGGTCGCGGAAGTGCATATTGTCACTCGCCATGTCAATCTTTGCACGGAGAACCATCTTACCAGGCTCAACATTACCTGAGTTCATCTCCTCAAAGAGACGGAGGCTCTCCTCCACAGGGCGGTTGCGGTAAGGTGACTCAATACCAGGCTGTGTAGGAGTACCCTTCTGCTTGGCAATCTCCTCAGCCGACTGCTCATCAACGTAAGCCTTGCCAACCTTGATAAGCTCAACGGCAAGGTCCCAGAGCTTCTGGAAATAGTCGGAAGCATAGTAGATGTTGCCCCACTTGAAACCGAGCCACTCGATGTCACGCTTGATGGCATTAACGTACTCTATATCCTCCTTCTGTGGGTTTGTGTCGTCAAGACGGAGGTTGCACACGCCATTATATTTCTTTGCCAAACCGAAGTCGATAGCAATGGCCTTGGCATGGCCAATATGTAGATAGCCATTTGGCTCTGGAGGGAAACGTGTCTGTACCCTTCCACCGTTCTTACCTTCTGCCAAATCATTCTTCAGTATCTCTTCTACGAAACTTACTGACTCCTTTACCTCTTCTGGCTTTTCAATATCCATAATCTTTCTCTTTATTTTTTGTTATTTTGGTGCAAAGATAGTTAATTTATGTGATATGAAAACAACTCTTTGATAGTTTAGTGATGATGAAACAACAAATACCCACCTATTCAAGTATTTACGCCCCCGTCTTTCCTCGTTTTGGGAAACACACTTTTTAGACATCCCCATTTTTTACCAACACACATTTCTGAGCCTCTCAGAATACCCAATTATCTTATTTTCTATTCTTTTGAAATCAAAATAAACGGATAAGCCCCAATAATGGCAATTATTTTTCATTTCCATTTTGTTATTATACGTAATAGTCATAAATTTGCAAGCGTAATTAAAGTACAACGGGAATTATTGCAAAAAGGTACAGAAGCTAACGGGAACAAGAAAAAGATTATTTTCCATTTTAGTATTTCGCATTATATGCGATTCTGTATTGTTTGGGTATTCTCTACCTGAATGCAATAACTTGTGTACCGACATTACACAGGGATTTGATTGTTTTTCATGCATAAATAAAAATTCACCTAGTAGCGCAAGACGCTACAATTAATCGTTATCTAAACAGAGGAAGCCTGACAGTGATGTTCGGCTTTCTCACTTTTTAAAGGGTATCTTCCGTAACAAAAAACGAATGGGCGTCAAAAAACACACTTCTTCCATCTTCACAACTACCTCTCACGCTTCATCATCATTGGGAGCACGAAAACCAAGGCAACAATAGAGAATATCAATCCGCTTATTGAACCAACTGCAAATGAGAACCAGAATTCTTCCTCAGGTCCGTCAATAAGGAACGGAATCAATCCACATACAGTTGAAAGTACGGTTAGGAAAATTGGAATAATTTTGTGGTTGTATGCCTTGACGAAGCGATGTCCATTGTTGTTGTATTCATTCATAAGATAAATACCAGCATTTACAGTAAGGCCACACAGCATTACCATGGCTGCAAATCCTCCTGTGCCAAATGCAACACCACCCCAATGGTACGTAAAGAACATTCCAATCATGGAGAACGGAATGAGCAATATGATGACAAGCGCTTGATACAGGCTCTCAAACATGATGCTACACACAAAGAAGATGATGACAACCACAAGGCCGATAAGCCAGTATTGCTGTCCCTCATCTTGATTCCAATAATAGTCACGATTAACGCAACGGAAACCAACAGGGAACTTGGCATCAAACTTATCCATTATGCCTTTCACATACTTGCTGGTATAAGTATATGAACCAAGTACATTAAATGCAACACGTAACACATATTCCTGATTTCTACGAGGAATACAGTTCTTGGCTTCACGACGTCCTATCTTCATAAGGTCAGACACACGTATATCACGACCTCCAACCTTGACAAAGGAATTTTCAAGTTGCCACAGGTCAAAGTCATCCATATTATCAGAGTGAAGCACAATATCCTTACGCACATTCTCATTACGGCAATAGCCCATGTTCGATTCTGATAGAATGCTTCGCAAGGCATTGTGAACGTCACCTATGCGCACACTATCGTTGGCAAGCATCTCATAGTCATATTCCATGTACAGTTCCTCCTCTTGTTCCTCATGTCCTGGTGTCTGTATGCACAAATCCTGGACACGTGGATTCTTGCTCATTATACGACACATATCCTCTGCAAAACGATATAGACGGTCGTAGTCATAGCCTGCAATCTCGATGCTGTTGCTACGATATTGAAGGTTAAGCGAATTGCTGAATCCACGCTCACTCACTCCATAAGTACTCCAATCAGCACCACCAATAGTGATAAGTTTACCAATGACCTTATTCTCAAGATAATATGGGAACGAAGTCTTTTGGTACTCAGGTTTAAACTCTATGGTGATGCTTGCTCCACCCCACTGACTAAGGTTTGCATCAAAGCGTTTTATCTCTTTGAACTTTGTCAGGAACGCCTCGATAGTACGAACTTTCTCATTGAGTTCCTGCACACTACCACCCAAAGGCATCTGACCACGAATATGAAGCGTAGGAGGTTCCTTCTCACGATGGTAATCACTCGTATTGATTGTCTGAATGAAAAGGTACAACGACCATGCAAATACACCTGTTACCAATATCAGCATCGGCCATCGCCATATACGATGTTGCACAATGCGTAAGTATCCATTATAGAAACTGCCCCATGCATGAACAAACCTATAGTTACGAATATGCCCTGTTTGACGGCACTCATATTTCATCCTGCTCACGAGTGCAGGAGCAAACAAAGCAGACACAAGTATGGCAATACCAAGATTGATAATTATCATCCATGAGAAGTCATAAAGCTCCTTTTTGAGTGCCTCTGGCAACCAGAATATGATAATAAGCGAACCTATAGTCGTAAGCATTGCTCCGAGAATACCATAGAAAGCCTTGTAATCCTTATGATAGCTGTAATGATCCACCATCACGATAGTAGAGTCGATTATAAGTCCGAACGACACGGTAATGCCAGCCATAGAGAAAGGGTGCAAACGTATATCGAAGACGCAATAGCAAATGACTGCCATAAGGATATTGGCAAGAAGCGTGATGGTTATAATGGAGAAATACTTGATGCTTCTACGCGACAAGTACACAAACAGCAACAGTATAACCAAAGACATAGCACTACGAGTGATGAGCGTACGGAACTCCGCATACTCGTCCTCTGCAACGTCCTGTACCATATTGAAATGCAAATCCGAAAGTCCAGTGCCATTAACCTTCACATGCCCATCATCGCCAAACAAAGCCTTGACATCGGCACTCACTGTATTAATGTTCACGTCAGGTTCTGCAAACACATTAAGATATATGGTGCTCTGTCCGTTAATTCTGTAGTAACTGCTTGGCTTATGGTCCTTCAGTTCGCATCGTGCAAGATTATTAAGATAGACAATCTTACCATCAATAGACTTTATTGGAATCGTTTCAAGCGACTTGCCTTCCTCTGCAAGAAACAATGATATACGTGACCTCTCACCATTCTCATCCGTATGCATCACATCACCAATGATGACGTTCCTACCCATAAACACACGGATAGCTTCTTCTATGTCGTATGCCGTGATTCCATAGAGCGACAGAGTACGTGCATCATAGCTAATCTCCATATACTTCCACGTACCACCTTGTACATCGACACGCCCCACACCATCAATACGCTCCAGTTTAGGTTTTAACTCAGACTCAATGATTTTACGAATCTCATTGTCCGACTTGTTACCATTGATTGTGTATGAAAGTATCTGGCGTGTCTGCGACTTCTCCGATTTGCTCGTTATGACCTCACCACCCGACACGTCTGGATATGACACCCCCTTAGGCAACTTACCATATATCTGACGGATGAGTGATGCAATCTCGAATTTGACGGCAGAGACAGATGCCTGTTTCTTCAACTGAATGCTAACATGTCCAGAACCAAAGTATGATTCTGACGATACACTCTCAACACCGTTGACAGAAGCACACAATCCCTCTATACGCGAAGTAACGTTCTGTTCTATCACCTTGGCAGAAGCACCACTCCACGAATACGACACGTTAAGTGTCTTTCCCTGTCTCGGACGAGGCTTGTTACTTATGTCGAGACGGGGAATCAATGCAATACCGATAATCATCAGTATGCACATCGTCAGTATTACGCTGAATGAGTGTTTCATGCCTTTTTCCTATAGATTAAGAAATACACCAATGGAACAAAGAAAAGGCTCACCATTGTACCCACCGTCATTCCGATAATAAGCGAGAGTGACAACGGATACTGAAGGGCTGAACCCATGTCACCTTTATGCAAGAAAGGAAGAAGGGCCAAAATTGTTGTAAGAGAAGTCATAACAATAGGAGTGAGACGTCTTTGACCCGCTATCATTATTGACTTAATCAAGGCATAATTCTTCATGCTTCGTTCTTCATTCTTCATTCTAAGCTCCCTGTTGATCGTGTCCACCTTGAGAATAGAGTCATTGATAATGATACCGCTCATAACCACAATACCAATCATCGACATGATATTGAGTGATTCACCAAGAATCCATAATATAAACATCACGACACTAACGTCAAGGATAACCTCAGAAAGGATGATGAGAGGTTGCACAAGACTCTCAAACTGTGCAGCAAGGATGAAGTAGAGCAACATGACAGCCACAAGGAGAATCATTGACAATTCGCCAATCATCTCACGGGAATCAAAATAATCACCATGGAAGGCAGAGCGCAAGGACGACAATTCCTCACATCTATCCATTATTTCTTCAGCCTTGTCATCATCAATATCATCTATCTTGACAGGATAATACTCACCTTCCGTACCAGCATACAGACGTTTGAAGTTCTCCACCTTTGTCACATCAACAAGATAAGAGATAGGCACATCCACACCATTCCTATTCCTGACATAGCCAGCAAGAACATCTTCCGCATCTGCCTTGACATCCGAACCGACAACAACCGGAACACTCTGTGCACCACTGGCAATCTCATACACCTGACTCTTACCCACCATCTCGCTTAGACGTGTAGAAAGTTGGCCGTATGACACATCATGATATGCCATATTCTCAGGATTTGCCACATACTGAAGATTATTCTCCGTTGGTACTGTAAGGAAAGACACTTCTCGAAACATCCTTCGCAACGAATCTGTATATAGGCCTGCCTCAGTCACGCCAGGACGTCCACCATCCTTATGCGAAAGACGAATCTCAAGTGCAGGCTTGTCCGTCTGGAAGATAAGATCAAAGATATTTCCTGAAATCTCATACTCAACCTTTGCCTGTGGATAATGCTTTGTAACGTAAGCATCCATTTCCTCCTTCAAGGAGTCTATACCATCCTCAGAGTAACCCTTAAGATATAGTACAGCCTCACTACTCGTTATATCCTTGGTATGCGAAAGGATAAACTCTTGAGCTCCCACCATTGACGTTGAAGTGACAACATGGCTCTTCACCACATCAAGTATCTCTGCCACCCTGCGCATATTCTCATCCACAGATATGCCTGCGTTCCAATCCACATTAACTAGCACATCATCATGTGCTACCTCTGGCATCTTTTCCTTCTTAATGAATTGGAAGACAACTGCAATCAGCATCAATGCACCTGCAAACATGCCAATGCACAATCTGCCATGACGCAACGTCCACTTTTCGCACTTCGAATGCCATGTCTCCAGAGACGAGTGAAGACGTGGTTGGAATGAAAAAAGCAAAACAAGGGATGACGCATAACGCTTACACGCTTTAAGTCTTGAACTTAACCATTTAAATCTTAGTCTTCGGTTTCTGCATTTCACATTCTCCTTCTGCGACTTCTTTTTGAACAAAGCATAGTAGTACACCGGAACCACCCATGATGCCACGACAAGGGACGCAAAGAGGGCAATTGTAACACCCATTGCCTGATCATAGAAAAGAGCACCAGCCGTTCCACTAATAAAGATAAGCGGAAGGAACACAGAACATGTAGTAAGAACAGAACTAAGCATCGGGAAGAACACTTCCTTGACACGCTTAACGATAAAATCATCAAAACGGATGTTATCTTCCTTATGAACATAATCCTTCATGTTGTCTATGACGATAATGGCATTGTCCACAATCATTCCCACACCAAGGATCAAGCCTGAGAGAGAAATGATATTAAGCGAGATGCCAAGCACATAGAAGCAAAGCAATGTAAGGATAAGAGACAACGGAATAGATATTACTATAAGCAATGGCGTCCTCCAACTCCTGTTGAATAAGAACAAAATGGCACATGCCAGCACAGCAGCAAGTATCAAGTTCCATTCAAGGTTATCAATGGAATATGTCAACAACTGCGTCTGGTCACGTGTTATGGAAAAATCCACATCAGGGTAATCCGTCTTCATACTTTCCAAAAGCGTCTTCATACCATTCTGGAGGTCTTCCATCTGAGCATCATTCTGCTTTATTACAGCCACAGAGATAGCATCAAAATCATCGTGACGAACAACGCCATTACGCACAGCAGGCTTCTCTATTACCTGACACACATCCTTAAGTTGCATCATACGTCCCTGATGACGGAAATATATGTTCTCAATATCTTCCTTATTCAGAATCTGAGCATCGAAATGGATGGTATAACGATATATGCCACTCACAACATTGAGAGCACCAAGCACAATATTGTTTTCCTTTATGGCATTCTCTATGTCATGAATACTCATTCCCATTGCCTCCAGCTTCTCCACATCCGGAATGCATTGTATTTCAGAACCTACCGTACCGCTAATATCCACCATAGCGACCTCTGACAACTGCTCTATTCTCTTGGAAATAACATTACGTACCAACTTCGACAACTGGGCAAGTTCCATATTATTGGCATCTTGTCTTTCCGTCTCAAACTGCTCATCACGAGATTCTATCTTCTTATCACTATTTTTACTCGTTTTATCCTTATAGAACACATCCACATAGAATGCAGGTATGTCCATGGCACTTGCCTTGATAATCTTCGGACGATCAATATCCTTAGGCAATCCATTCATGGCACGATCAATCTTCTCGTTCACCTCAATGAACAAGATATCCATATCCGCACCAGGCTCGAATGTCATGGTTATAGTACCAGCATCAATCCTCGACTGCGACTCGATATCCTTCAGTCCTGCCACTTGAGACAACTGACTACGAAGCGGAGCAATCATCTGCTGTTCTATTTCAGTTACAGACGCCCCAGTCTTCACGCATTGTACAGTAATCTTCGGGATATCTATCTGTGGCATCAATGACACAGGTATGTATGTCAACGACAATATACCTATTGCCACAATGGCAATAAGTATCATCGTCACCGCAATCGGTCTATGTAGTAAGTTCTTTAACATAACACAAAATTCAAAAACCATTCACCACGCAACATGATGAGTATTATTCGCCTAAAGAATCACACGATTAAAATTAACAAGTTTGTCTCTTCAAGATTCACAGAACACTTCATATGATAATGCACATGCCCTTTTTGAACATTTGAGCCATTGAACTTTTGAACCTTGTCGTGCCAAGCGTACTACTCATTACTAATTGCTCATTACTAATTCGTCTATCGTTCATTCTCCCCAGACGCTCTCACCTGTGTATCATCAGCAAGATTCTGGTTACCGGATGTTATGACAATGTCACCCTCATGAATCTCCGTTTCCTTGCGCTCACAACCTGTAATGGCATATTCGTTGAGATTGCTGTACATTATGTCAACGTATGTCCATACGGCACGTTGTGTCTGTTTGTCGTACATAAACACAACATGATAGCCATCACGTTCAACAACAGCTTCCTTTGGAACGACAAACATCTTAGGAACAGCACTTTCAACGATGACACGTACATTCATACCATCTATGAGTTTTGCAGAACTATTCTTCATCCTTGCCTTTATCTTGACAAGTCCCTTGTCGTCAATCGTTGGGTTTATTTCCTCTACCACACCTTCATATTCGTTGTCCTTGTTGACGAATGGAGAAATCTTTACCTTCTGCCCTTTGCTCACAAATGACAGTTCCGCTTCAAGAATCTTAAATTCAACATCGAAAGACGAATCGTCAATAAGTGTGCAGAACTTAGAGCCATTCTGGAAAGCATGAGCCTCAAGGTTTGCTATCCTTCCACCAAAAGGAGCAATCAACTTACAATCTGCCAAGGCTTTCTTGGCAGATTCCAATTGGAACTTTGCACTATAGAAACCACTTGTAATCTCCATACGTTTAAGTACATCAGCTGGAACATTACTGAGGTTACCATCATAGCCAAGCCCAATCAATTTATCTTGTAATTCAACCTTCGAACGTTCCAAGTCATGTTTTGCCTTATCAAGGTCTTGCGACTTTGTATGCATGTCAGCAATGGCAAGAACAGTTCCTTTTGCCACATGCTGTCCATTCACCACAAGCACCTTTTCGAGCATGGTGCCTTGGTTTGGGCATACCAATTCTGCTTTCTGAACGGCTTCAAGTTTACCGTTACATAATAGTTGTTTTTGAAAAGTCTGTAGTCTCATGGACATAGTGTCAACATCCACAATTGCCTCTTCCTGAATGTCGATTGACTCTTCCTCTTTGTTTTCTTCTCCACCCTTACATGCCATAAGTGACATAAGGACTACAAACATATATGTATATTTCATATTTTTCTTGAGTTTTTATGTTCTCGAGTATATTTGGACTATTGAACCTTTGAACCTTTTGAACTTTCTACTTAACCAGTTTTTCGTATTCAAACTCAATGTCTCGTTTTTGAATCCAATCATACAACGTGGATTTCTGCAATGAGTAATAGTCATTCCAGAAAGTGTTTAGCTGACTTATATACTGGTATTTCGCAGATTCCATTTCTTGCTGAGCTGTATTAAGGTCTGTCACAGATACTGAACCTGTTTCAAATCTCTTTCGCATAATCTCATATCGCTCTTCTGCTATTTCCTGTGCTCGTTGCGCATCACGACATTGTATTGGCTGAAGATTGAATTGAAGAACCTTTTTCCTCAATGCCTGTACATAATCGAGATGTGCTTGTTCCTGCTGAGTACGCACAACCTCAAGGCGAGCCTGAGCCATCTTCACACGTCCACGACTCACACCCCAGTCGAAGATTGGCAAAGAAAGAGTCAGTCCTACAATTTCATTATCCATGGGCTTCTTATATGCATCGGCAAAGGCATTTGCTGTTTGAGTGAAACCAACCTCGCCCCTTATTGTCATCTGCACTCCTTTGTTTGACTTTGCCTGAGCAAGGCTCTTTTCGGCTTCAAGCATTTGCTGTTTCTGTTCCAAAGTGTGCGAAGAATTCGATATCGCTTTTTGGATGACCTCATCTACATTTAGCAGGATGTCTGGAACAGAATAAGGGGGAACAAGTTCTGCCCCATTATAGTCTGAAACCCTAAGATAAGAGAAAAGGTTATACATCACATCGTCAAGGTTCAGTTTATTTTTATTCACAGACATCCTTGCATTGAGTACAGACAATTCCATCTGTAAAACTTCGCTCTTGGTCGTTGTTCCAAGATTTAGACGAGCCTTGGCAATATCAAGTAACGCCTCTCTATCCTTCAATGTTGATACACTCTGTTTATAGTCTGACTGGGCAGAAAGCACGCTAAAGAACAGGCTCGTCACTCTAATCGTCACATCTTGCATAGACGATGCGTATGATTTCTGAGCTATTTGATACTCTATAGGTGCGGTCTTCTTTTCCCATTTAAGTGAATTGAACGCCCTAAGCGGTTGTGTGTAACTTACACGAAGTGGTTGTGAATTGTATGTCGTCTGGTTATAGTCAAACTGATCCAACCTATATAAGTATGACTGGAGTGATATAGAACCTCCTGTTGCAGCAATCTGCTGGTCAACAGACAACGTTAAATAGTTGTTCATAGAGTTATTATTGACATACGCCACCTGACCATCCTCATAATTGCGGACAGACACAAGCGAATGGTCAAAATTAAGCAAACTTCCATTAAGGTTCATTGAAGGCAATAGTTCTGCCTTGAATGACCTATACGTCCAATAGCTTGCCATAAAAGAGAACTTTGCCATCATGGCATCATACGAATTCTCCTGTGCTATTTTTATTGCATTGGCAAGTGTCAACTTCTGTGCATTGATATTTGAGACTGCACATAGCCCAAGGACTAAAACTGTATTTCTAAATATCTTCATTGGCATTATCTTTTATATCCTCCATGCATGCTTCTGTATTGCGCATTGTCGGATACGTTCTTTCTTAATATGCTATCAGCTTTTTCTCGCATCTGTTCTGTGGCATTTGATTCAATCTTTACGTATGAGTTTCTTATGCAAGAAGCCATGTCGATAGCCTTTGACTTGTCTCCATTTTCAGAATACATCATCATTAGCTGATACAATGGATAAAGCCTGTTTGGCATAATGTCGTATGCCTTCTTGTAAGCCTCTTCTGCCAAATCATATAACCTTTCATCACGATAATTGTTTCCCATGATAATATAGAACATTGGATCTGCACTTACGATGATGCCTTTACGCAAGATAGCATTACTATCCTCATATCGCTTTTCCTCTCTGAGTGTTTTTGCAAAGTCAAAAAGGTACTGGGGATTATCTGTCTCGTATGGTAGCAGTTCGTAATAGTCGGACAAAAAAGCGGAGTTACGCATTCCCGCAAAGAGGTTTGCATCCTTGTCTTGGGTGATGCGTTCTGTTATTTTCGCTTTCAAGAACCAGCTAAAGGCTATAATTATAATGCATACAAAAGTACACATTATTTTATTCACATGCAAACAAAAACTATTTTTTCTTTCTGATTCGCTCCAAGCAATCACCATTACAGCAATTATTCGATAAGGGAGCAACTCAAAAGGATATGAAAACATAGAGAAGATGAGCAATGACATCATAGCCATAAACAGAGCCTGACTTTTAAAGTACAGCCTCCACATAGCAACAACCGTAATGGCAATCCACAACAAAGCACCAACCAATCCCTGTTCTACAAGAATCTTCACAAACGCATTATATGCATAATCCGTCACACCAGCCGAAGCAAACATGCCTGTTTCATGCTTTGTCCTCCACATCTCTGCTATACCCTCGGCACAAGCATGACGAAATCCACCAATGCCAACGCCAAGCCACATATCATGCATCCATGTGGTGAGCGATGCCATCCAGATCAACGACCGTCCATCTGCCGACCCACGCTTGATGAAGTAAAAAGCCACGGCAACAGCAGCCAATGCACCCCAAACTATCCATCTGTACTTTTTATATCTATTACGGAATATCCACAGAGCACACACGCCAATTCCCACAAATGCAGCACGACTCCATGTTGCAGGTAGAATCAATAAAGGCAAAGAGATAATAATGAATAATATATACTGTAAAACATCCTTTAGCACACACCTTAGACGTTCCCCCTTCACCACATCATACAATTTGTACTTTGTATATGGAATCTTACTTTTTATTAATACCAAACGGAAGATGCCATTCAAATTGTTCCTTGTATTTTGCAGCCCGTAAATAACAATGGTTCCCGCCATCATAAGATATGCCGAATATGGGCCAGGATTTTGGAACGTTCCCGTAAGCACGAAAATATGATGACGGCCATTGCCTGACATCAACTGTCCAGCACCTACCATAGCTTCATAGCATGCAAACAACACAATACCAACACAAAGCCACCACGATTGTACCCTTGTGTCATGAAACATCATTCTTAGTACGACATACATCGCCACCATTTCCATTACTTGTAGCCATTCCATCCCACAAGGGTATTCTGCACCAAGCCACACCCTTCCGATATAGTATATTGTCCATACACTCAGTAGTCCATCTAAAATGGTTAATTTACCACCACCTCTTGTGAATAGAACAAACATCCCTCCAATCACCCCAAGCACAGGTATGGCATAAGACAGGATGCCATCTGCATCAGACCATCTCTGCTCCACAGGCAGAATGGTAACCCACAGAAGGAACACAAGTGTCATCACCTGTAACAATGGAATAATGTATGTCTTTATCTTTATCATATAAAACGATTTTAGATATTCAAAAATTCAAGGGATTGAAGATTCAAGAGTTCAAAAGTTCAATTGGTTCAAAAGTTAGTTCAATTGGTTCAAGAGTTCAAATGTTCAATGGCTTGAAGGTTCAAGAGTTCAACCCAACAATAACATAAAAAAACAAGAACTCACAAACTCACAAACTTCCCAACTCCACTTTTAATTTTTAATTCAGAATGTGTGTTACTACTCCCACAATATACTCCTCTGGCACTACGCCCCAGTATCGAGAATCACATGAGTTCAGCACGTTATCACCAGCCATAAAGTAGTAATTATGCTGGAAACGATGTTGCGTTATGCGCTTACCATTGGCATACGATTCATTCTTCTCCCAATCCCAAGTGATTTCCTTACCAAGTTCCCATTCCAGTATCACCTTGTAAACAGAAGCTTCAAGAGCATTTATATTAACCACATCATCCTTACGAGGAATATACATAGGACCAAAATTCTTAATGTTCCATCCATTGACATACGGTGGAACCCAGAAACCTTGTATTATTGAATCTGGCATATTCTCTAATCGTGTTTGTTCTTCCTCAAGACCGAGCATCTCATCATAGTTATTATTCTGATAGTGACCATTTACGGCACTAATGCTATCACCAGGAAGAGCTATGCAACGCTTGCAAAACACGTTGTTTATTCTGAAGAATAACTTTCCCCAATGGTTGGCTTCATTAAACACCACTATGTCGTTATGCTTCACGCCACTGTAACCCTTCATTCGGAAAGCCTTCAGTTCCTGTCCCTCAAGATTGAAGTTCAAATCCGTATATATCCTTGCTCCCATCTTTAGCTTATTCACTATGACTTTGTCACCAGGCTTCAGAGTCGGATACATCGACTCCGTCGGTATCGTGAAATAGTCAAACACAAGCATTCGTGCCAGTAACCATGCTCCATATAGCAATGGTACTGACAAAAATGAAGCCAATAGATATTTAACAAAAGTTGTAAACCGTATTTTCATCATATACCAAGTCATATTTTTCAAGTTTCAGAAGTTAACTTTGTGGAGTTAAAAGGAAGTTATCGCTTCGCTCAGGACGATGCTCTTTAGCCCCAAAAACGTATCCGCGAACAGTCATTCGTCCGTTAACTTCATGAAACGTAGCAAGCATTTATAATTTTTAACTATTAATTTTTAATTCCCGAAGGGGTGCTTCCTTTAACTTCAAGCAAGTGAAGCGCATGCGGAACTTGCGAAAGTTGAATAATTGTCGTCATTTGTCATAATTGTCGTCAAAACAAGATGCTGAATTGACGTAAACATACAAACGACATTCGTGTTAGGTGTACCTTACGTTTCCCTTAGGTTCTCCTTAGTTTCCCTTACATTCCGAAGGGACACCTAAGGAACACATAAGGGGAAGGTAAGGGAAGCTTCGCTTACTTCGTTGGGCATTCTGGAGTCATTATTAACTGCGTTGAGCCCTTCGGGGTTCTTCATTTAGTTGTTTCGTTTTGTCCTATATCAGGCTACCACATCCACAGCCCATTTGAGCAACGTAATAAACAGCCCTCACGACACAGATATTTTTTGTACGCGCAGAAAAAAAAATTTTTGTACGCGTACAAAAAATATTTTCTGCGCGTCAGTTATGAACCAGCATCATTCATTGTTGTGTCCTGAAATTAGTTGACAGTTATGTTCGTTAGGACTAATTTGGTTTGCACTTTACTTTTTTATTCCTAACATGGTTGTCAAAACTCATCCTTTGTCCTAAGGTGGTTGACGTTTTTTTGTGCGTTTCGCTGGC
>JAFZVY010000145.1 GCA_017617575.1 Bacteroidaceae bacterium
ATTATTCATTCTACATTCTTCTTTCCCTCTGGATTCTTCATTCCCTCTGGTTTCTTCATTCTTGATTCTACATTCTTCATTTTTATGCGCAAAGCTTGGACGCATTCCGCTATATCCAGGCAGTACAGGTGTCATGCCATACTCACGCATACGACGGAGAATCTTCTTCTGAAGAGCCTCCTGCTGCTTGTACCAGTTGAGTGGAAGAGGACCACCCCATCCCTCAAGGTTATTCATCTCCCACCACGCAAGGAAGGCAGGGCCAGCAATGAACCTACCAATCTCCTCCTCCGTGTAACCCATGCGGAGCATCATATTACGCCACACACACTCATGACCAACGGCAGCAAGAGGCATATTGATGCCATGCAAAGCCATCCAGTCAATCTCTTCCTCCCAGCGGTTCCAGTCCCAGAAAGCCATGGAGTAAGAGAAGGTGCAGTAGTTGAAGTCATAACGTAAGGTAAGGTCTGTCTCGTGCCTCTCCTTCTTTATCACGGCAGGAAGGACATCAGGCAACTTGGCGTGCATCATGTTCCACGACAGATGTACACCAGCATAATACTTGAGATACCAGTTTATGCCACTCGCTATGCTCACATAGTTATTGCCCCTGACAACAACCTTGTCGCCCTTCTGGTCAAGTTCAAAGAAATCCTTACCATCCGTCACTCCCTGTTTCTTGACATCCACCAATTCAATGACAAACTTCTTGGATGCACCCTTGTCAATGCGCTCCAGCATAGACCTCACAGGATTCTGGGCACTCACACACAATGTGAGAACCGACATACACAAAACAGCAAGAAACCTATATCTTTTCATAAACATAATCCACTATTTTAAGGGTAAAAAACAATATCACTTTATCAAATAATTACAATCATTTATCATCATAATGATTCTCTACCTGAATAACGAGGATAGACAACACATCATCATGTATATTATAAATAACACGATCATGTGCGGTAATATGACGTGAATAAGTAATGTCATTACCACCTATTAAGGCCTCAGGATGACCAATTCCAGAACGAGGATGTTCCATCATATCAGCAAGAACAGCCCTAAACTTTTTATATAAAGCTGGATTTGATTTTTTCCATTTGGCAACCACTTTAAGTGCTTTTTTATCAAAGTCAACCTTATACATCACATCTTGTCCAAGTAATCGTCCAATTCATCGAGAGAATCAAAATGTACAGTTTTTCCATTCTTGAAATTTGCTTCTGCCATTGAAATCTGCTTTGCCAATTCTGGAGACAAAACATTTGATTCCTCTTGACAGACACGCTTCAAGAACTCTCGCCTCACAGCCTTTGACTGATTCCTAAATATAGTCAATAGAGCATCAACCATGCTGCTTGTATTTACAGAATCAAAAGTTACTGCATTCATAATCTTATATTCCTATCTTATTTAATTCTATTTTATTATTTCGTACATCGCATCACTACCAGTCAGGAAGTTTCTGCTCACCAGCCACGGGGATGTTTTCATAGCCTTCACGAACACTTGTGCCATTACCGTCCTCAGTTATAGTTGTCGGAATAACAACGTCACCACTACCGACAAGGAGGCTAACTCTGAGTGCAGAACCAGCCACCACACTTCTTGGTTCACTATATTCTTTCTTGTTCATATTCATAACTTATTACTTACTTTTTTCAGAAACGCTTATATCTATTTTTTAGAACCCACCTCCTGACGGAGGCTAAATTACCAACTATTCTCATCGAAGGTAATCTTTACAACTTCTCTCTCTGACCGTAGGGAGGAAATCTTTGAGCCAACTATTCTCTCTGACCGTAGGGAGGAAATCTTTACATTTTAAGTTCCTTATTTCAATAAAGATTCAACAAAATCGATAAATAAAATTGCCTTTGGCGTAAGTTCATCTATCATCTCCTTATCGCATAAAACAAAATCATCATAATCGCCACTTTGACGCTTTTCAAACAAAGTAGAAAGCACCTTGCCAATCTTAATAGGCATAAGACCTTTTGAGACGAAATGCAAACCTATCATGGATTTCACTCCCGAATGTGTCTGAGAAGGTATCTTATTATGCAAAAGCAACGCTACAGACGCATAATAACAGGCATAATACAACCTGTTCACAGCAGCATTATAAAAACATTCTCTCGCAAGCAAATCTGCCTCTTTCAACGTCTCGCGAGAACGACTCATACGGTATTTTACCAAATCCGCACGACTTTGTTCATCTAATTCAAGCGTCATAAAACAACTCCCTCATTATTAACATTTATATAAAACGGAGATTTTATAGGTCGATTCTCCCATGCACTCTTTGACATGACAAGAGGACTAATTGGAACACCTGTCTTTACCTCTATCTCGTAAAGAGGCATCGTTACGGCTTCCTCGTCACTCAAAGCAACCTTGTCCTTGTCCAAAAGAATGAGAAGGTCAATATCACTATCAGGACGAGCATCGCCCCTCGCCTCACTACCATATAGGATAACCTTGGCATGAGGAAAAGCGGAATGCATCACCGCCTGAATATTATTAACGACATCTGTTCGTCTCATGACTTTGAGTTTTTATGTTTCTACAAAGAAGATTTTGATTCGTACAGGAACAAACTTTATATTTTTTCTCCCACAGAGCTCTGTGGGATTATTAAATTCAACCTAACAGTATGAATTAATTCGTTCTACTAAAAAGAGTTTAGTCCTCCATAGAAGCTATGAAAGCTTCGTAGCTGTCAAGACAAACTTCTTTTAGCTCAACACCACTTTCCAGTTCCTCTATTGCTGCTATTGTAGCAGCATTTGGAATATGTGCCTTATGTTCTTTTTTTTGTTTCTTACACATTTTGCATCTATTTCGCCACAAATATAAATCATTTAGGCGTAACACACAAATAATTAAGGAGAAAAATAAAAAGGCTCTCCCACGAATTGCGGGAGAGCCACGTTTATGAATGTTCAACTATCAGATAGTTGTGAACAATCGATTAGTCAATAGATGACACAGAACGACGACGAGCACCATCAGCGATACCACCGTTACCATTGTCAATAGGTGAACCAGAACCAGGAGTAACTGTTCCTTCATTACCAGAAGCTGATGGGTCTGCACCAATACCAGTGTTACCAGAACCAACGAGGAGTCCTGTTCTAAGTCTTGTGCGAGTCTCGTTAGAGACTGGCATTACATAACTTTTCTTTACCATTTTACGTAAAATTAATATTATTGATTAAACTATAGTTTACTTAACAAGTACCTTCTTGCCACCCTTGATGTAGAGTCCAGACTTAGCGTCCTTAACCTTAGCACCATTGACAGAGAAGATTTCACCGTTCTCTACAGACTCAGCAACTGCACTTGCGATAGCTGTAGCCTCGTCAGCGTTGAAGCCTTCTGCATTGATGCGAACTCTTACACCCATTCCGTTGCTTACGAACATAGCCCAACGGTTAACACCGAGAGTGAGGTTGTCCATTGACTGTGGAACGAGACAAAGCTCACCACCTGACATAACATATTTACCAGCATAGCCTGCTCTTGCTTCGCTCAAGACACCGATGAACTCAGCAGCAGAATACTCATTACCACCATCATTAGGCTCACTAATTGTAGAAACACCAGTATTGATGTTCTTTACACCTACAGTCTTAGCAGCGATGAAGAGTGGCTTACGAGCCTCAACAGTCTCATTTGTAGAAACCTTAACGATATTGATAACAACACCATCAGCTTCAGCAACTACGTCGTCAACCTTAGCAAGAACAACATCAGCAGTATTATTCTCCAAGTTTACAGAGAATGGGAGGTAGAGTGACTGCCACTTGTTAGCAGACTTGAACTCACGAACGTAAGTGATGTTCTTCTCCTCTGCAGATGCTTCAACAGCAAAACCATCATTAACTGTAAGGTCTGCAATTACTGGCTTTGGCTCAACATACTCAGCAATACCGAATACTGTAGCAGCCTTGTCACGATAGAGAGAAGCACCAACTTCGTCATTATCAAATCCGAAGAACTTGCTTTCAGCCTGAATAGTGATACCACCATCAGCAGCAACAATAGAGTAAGCTGTACCCTCACCCTTAGCATCAGTCAATGACCAGTAATTACCATCAGATGTAACGCTTACAACATATTCTGTACCATTACCATTTCCGTTAGTAGATATTGTGAACTTACCATCTGCATTCTGAGCGAAGTAGATTGGCTGCTGAACATCTGCCATTTTAACGCCCTCATTAATAACAATGAAGTTACCATTTGGAGAAGTCAACTGATATGCCTTGTTAGCAGCAGGAGCATTAACCTTTGGCATAGCCACAGCCTCAACCTCATCAATAGTAGTTGCAGCTTCTACAGCCTGAAGAGCAGCAGCAACATTGTTAGAAGAATACTGGAAGATAGCAGAACCTACAGGTGTAAGAGCCTTGATTGCTGTAGTCTTGGCAGCCTTTGCATCAGCAAGTTCCTGAGCAGGGTCAACCTCTTCATACTCTTCGATTGTCCAGACACCATTCTTTTCGGCAGTCTTATCTGCATAGAATGTAGAACCAGATGCTGTTGCATCAGAACCAATAATACCAGCTGTACCAGGACCATTATTAGCACCAGTAAGTGTGTAACCACCATTTACAACACCAACTGTAAGAACATATGCCTCATCCTTATTAGTTGTGCTTGAAAGAGTCCAATAGTTATTAGTTGTCTTATAGATGTATTCCTTATTTTCATTAGCAAGAACGTAACCACCATTTACAGCCTCGAAATATACAGGTGCATACTTAGTAACTGTAATGCTTGAGCCGATTGTAAGATAACCATCTGCAGTTGTATTCTTCAGAGCGTAAGCCTTACCAGCTTCAGGTGTATTCATAACAGGAAGCTCAACAGCCTCAACCTCTGCAACAGTTGTTGCTACCTCAACAGCAGCCTTTGCCGCTTCAATATCAGAAGCACTATAAGTAAAGAAGCCTGTTCCTATAGGAGAAAGAGCGTCAATCGCTGTATTCTTAGCAGTCTTTGCATTAGCAAGTTCTGCTGCAGCAAGTTCCTCAGGTGAGAGCAACTCGTCTGCTGTAAGTGCTCTTACATATGTGAGTGTAAATGTATCGAACAAAGTCCAAACATTAGATTCCTCATCATTCTCATGCTTAACACCCAATGTCAAAACACCATCTTTTACGTACACATTATTCAATGTATTCACATAAGCACCAGTTTCAAAGCACTCAGCAGCCTGAGCCTGTGTATTAGGAACAAAGACACCATTCTGGTTATCAGCCCAACCACCTTCTGCAGCCTCCTTTGATTCTGAGTAAACAGACTTCAAATCAACGCTTGCATCATTTGCAAACAACTGTGAAGGATTTTCTCCACGGTAGAAGCCTTGACAAGTTACACGATAAAGACCATTTGGAACTTCTACTGTCTGAGAAACTGTAAATGCTGCTGTTCCAAACTTCTCGGCATTATAGCTGTTTGCAATAGCACAGTTACCTGATCCGTTACCAGCCTGAGAAGGGCTACCATTCCACAAAGAAACACCATTATTAATGTCATTCGTAATAAAGTCAGGACACTTGAGATAAGTAGTTACATCAGCACCTGCATAAACCTGCTTACGCTGTTCTGGAGTTGCAAAAGTCCATACACAGTTTGCATTTGGAGCATCTACAAATTGTGGAATATTTGTACCATCGTAAGCAAAATATCTTCCATTCTCAGAATCGTACAAATAATACTCTCCTGCATTTTTTGTCTTAATTATAACCCAAGCACCACTCTGGTCATTAAAACCATCTGTTGGACGAAGAGCTTTACCCGCTGCCTTGATGTTTGAAGTCAAAGTATATTTGCCATCATTACCCTTTGTGAAAGAATAAACGATGCCATTACCATAAAGGACAGCACGTGTACCCCAATTAGCACCATTTGAAAGCCACTTACCAGCTTCCTTGTTCTGTATATAATACTTACCATCTGCGATATCAGCCCAAGTGCTCTTAAATGCAGCATCCTCAGCTACCAACATGGCATCGCTAAGAGCTGAAGCAGCAGCATTAATCTCATCAATATTTGAAGAATTAAGCTTACCATTTGCTGTTGTTATTGCACTATTAAGGTCGCCATACCATGCATCAGAAGAAGAATATGTCTTAAGCAAACTTTCTGCAGCGTCAATCTTACCCTGAAGAGCTTCCTTTGCTTCAGTCAAGAGAGCATCTGCATCTGCAAAAGAATAAAGTTTCATTCCTCCGACAACACACCAAGAGCAATATGTATTGATAACGCCCCTAACACCGAGTTCTACGGTAGCAGCCTCGGCAAGTTCGAAGTCAAAAACATTAAAAAAATCGCCTTGCTTAAAAGCATTTGCAGCTCTATCCAAATCATCATTACCTGAATAAGCACTAACATTAGCACTTGTCAGAGCCTCAAGGTACTGCTTCTGTCCTCCAACATAAACATAAGCCTTCTTGTTTTCTCCGGTACCATTACCTTCACGATAGAAGCCATAAAGTTGCAAGCGATATTGACCAGCAGGAAGACTCACATTTTGATAGACATAGAAATTCTGTTCTGCAACAGAACCTCCAGCATTACCTGACCAAGCATTATAAAATTCAAGGACAGGTACATCAGCAGTTCTAGTAGCAGGATTATTTCCATTTCCAGTCTTACCATAAGTCCATCCATTTGCAGATTGTGCCAAAGTAGGATTTGTGATATACATATCCGTCACATCTACTTGAGCAAACAAAGAAGAACTTGAGAAGATTGCCGCAAAGGCAATCGCAAGAAGTCTGAATTTCTTCATAAGTCTTTTAGATTAAGTTATTAATGTTATTTTAGTTAGTTGTATTTTATTTAATTCGTTCTTTCTGTGTATTGTGCATCGTGATTATGCATGACATAATGACGACCCGTTAATGAGATTTTCCACCTGTGAACACCCCTAATTTCACCTTTGACGTATGGAGCGAAACACCCGTGGGAATGGGACTTGCAGCGTGCAGAGCTACCACAAGGATGAACGACTCTGCGCATTCAATTCTCCTTAATCGTGGCAAAGATATGAAAAGATTTTTTAAACGCAACATTTTTACGCAAATATTTTCACTTTTTCTTGATTCAGATTTAGAAAAAGCGAAAAAGAAACAAAAATAAGAAAAATGAATGCACGACATTCTTTTTTCGAACCCGCCCCTCGTGGAGGCGGGTTCGAAAAAAAACGACCTGTACGATTGAAACTGTATGTTGTTTTTTGC
>JAFZVY010000009.1 GCA_017617575.1 Bacteroidaceae bacterium
CAACAACCCATGAGGTTCTGATGTATTTACTCTTGCGGTTTTGAGTTACTCGTATGTAAACTACATACATTCCGTCCTTTCTCTGACGTAATACCTTTGCTTTGAAGAATGCCATATATCTGTTTATTAAAAATTAGACCATATAATATATATAAACAGATGGATGGCAGTGGTCTTTATCCTATTGGCACACGGAATAGACAAGCACATTTTGCGTAAAACACGTGCAGAATGTGTTAAACAAATGTTGATTTTCTGCACGTTTTTTCCTATTTTTGTATAATTGGAAAAACAAACAAAATTGGGATAAATCTTTAATTATAAAAGACTTATCCCAATTAGTTAAAGTATCATTTTGCCTTATCTTATTCCTCGAGAGCGCCCTGCGCGGCGGCAAGACGTGCGATAGGTACTCGGAATGGAGAGCATGATGCATAGTCCATGCCAATCTTAGCACAGAACTTGACGGATGATGGTTCACCTCCGTGCTCACCACAGATACCTGTGCGCATTCCTGGACGTACGGCACGACCCTTCTCCACTGCCATCTTGATGAGCTGACCTACACCGTTCTGGTCAAGTACCTGGAATGGGTCAACCTTGAGAATCTTCTTCTCCAAGTATGCTGGGAGGAATGATGCGATGTCGTCACGTGAATAACCGAATGTCATCTGTGTGAGGTCGTTAGTACCGAATGAGAAGTACTCTGCCTCTGTGGCAATACGATTAGCTGTGAGGGCTGCACGTGGAGTCTCAATCATTGTACCAATCTCGAAGTCAAGCTCTACGCCTTCCTCGGCAAATACTTCCTTGGCTACTCGCTGGATTATCTCCTTCTGCTGCTTCAACTCATAGAGGATGCCTACGAGAGGAACCATAATCTCTGGATGTGGGTCGAAGCCTTCCTTCTTGAGCTGACATGCTGCACCAAGGATGGCACGTGTCTGCATGGCTGTAATCTCTGGGAATGTGATTCCGAGACGGCAACCACGATGACCGAGCATTGGGTTGTTCTCCGCAAGTGACTCTACACGACGCTGGATAGTCTTGAGGTCAACGCCCATTTCCTTTGCCATTGTCTCCTGACCAGCAAGGTCGTGTGGTACGAACTCGTGGAGAGGTGGGTCGAGAAGACGGATATTGACGTGGAGTCCGTCCATTGCCTTGAGGATACCGTAAAAGTCTGCCTTCTGGTAAGGGAGAAGCTTTGCAAGTGCCTTCTCGCGTCCCTCTGCTGTCTCAGAGAGAATCATCTCACGCATGGCGATAATCTTCTTGTCCTCGAAGAACAGGTGCTCCGTACGTGTAAGTCCGATACCCTTAGCACCGAATGCGCGTGCAACCTCGGCATCGTGTGGTGTGTCAGCATTGGTACGTACCTGAAGCTTTGTGTATTTGTCACAAAGATCCATAAGTTCCTTGAAGTCGCCAGAGAGTTCTGCTGCCTTGGTAGCAATCTCACCAGCATAGACCTGACCCGTTGTACCATTGAGAGAGATGTAATCACCCTCCTTGTATGTAACGCCCTCTATCTCTACTGTCTTTGACTTGTAATCAACATTGATTGCTCCTGCACCTGACACACAGCACTTACCCATACCACGGGCAACGACGGCAGCGTGTGAAGTCATACCGCCACGTGCTGTGAGGATTCCCTGTGCAGATGCCATACCAGCAAGGTCCTCAGGCGATGTCTCGATACGTACCATGACCACCTTGTGACCATTGGCTGCCCACTCCTGTGCATCATCAGCATGAAAAACAATCTGTCCGCATGCTGCACCCGGAGAAGCAGGGAGACCTTGAGTGATGACCTTAGCCTTCTTGAGAGCCTCCTTGTCAAACACTGGGTGGAGGAGCTCGTCAAGCTTCTGTGGCTCACAACGGAGGATTGCAGTCTTCTCATCAATGAGTCCTTCCTTGAGGAGGTCCATCGCAATCTTAACCATGGCTGTACCAGTACGCTTTCCGTTACGTGTCTGGAGGAACCAGAGCTTGCCTTCCTGTACGGTGAACTCCATATCCTGCATATCGTGATAGTGACGCTCAAGCTTGTCCTGAAGGGCGTCAAGCTCCTTGTAGAGTTCTGGCATAGCCTCCTCCATTGATGGATACTTGCTTACGCGCTCTGCCTCTGAGATTCCGGCACGCTCTGCCCAGCGCTGACTACCAATCTTTGTAATCTGCTGTGGAGTGCGAATACCAGCCACTACGTCCTCACCCTGTGCGTTGATAAGGTACTCTCCGTTGAAGAGGTTCTCACCATTACCGGCATCACGTGAGAAGCAAACACCAGTGGCAGATGTGTCGCCCATGTTACCGAACACCATAGCCATGACAGACACGGCAGTACCCCACTCGTCTGGAATACCCTCCATCTTACGGTAGAGGATGGCACGCTCGTTCATCCAGCTGCGGAACACGGCACATATAGCGCCCCAGAGCTGAACGACAGGGTCTGTTGGGAAGTCCTGTCCTGTCTGTTCCTTGATTGCTTTCTTGAAAAGTTCAACGAGTTTCTTGAGCGACTCAACAGAGAGGTCCTTGTCGAGTGACACGCCCTGTTCAGCCTTCACCTTCTCGATGATAGCCTCGAATGGGTCTATATCTTCCTTGTTAACAGGTTTGAGTCCAAGAACGACGTCGCCGTACATCTGTACGAAACGGCGATATGAGTCATAGACGAAATGAGGGTTGCCAGTCTTGACTGCCATACCTTCAGCCACCTCGTCATTAAGTCCGAGGTTAAGGATTGTATCCATCATACCCGGCATTGAAGCACGGGCACCCGAGCGAACACTGACGAGAAGAGGATTCTTAGGGTCTCCGAACTTACAGTTCATCAGACTCTCGATGTGCTTTACAGCAGCGTTGACCTCATCCTGAAGTAGTTCCTTGATTTTTTCTTCACCCACCTCATAGTATTCGTTACAACAATCCGTAGTGATTGTGAAACCTGGAGGGACAGGCACTCCAATATGATTCATTTCTGCAAGGTTTGCTCCCTTGCCACCAAGCGCTTCTCTCATCGAAGCATTTCCTTCGGCTTGACCATTACCGAATGTATAAACTCTTTTTTGAGACATACAGTTTTAATTAATAATTTAAGGTTTGTTATGATTATGTAGTTTTCTGTTTTGTTAGATGTACTGCAAAGGAGAGAATTTTATATGATATTACCAAATGTTTTGCATATTTTTTTTTCTGTGTGCGCTCTTATGACAAGTCGGGATTGCAAAAAGCGTTTTTTCGTGGAAATCGGAAATAAAAAAACGGAAAAACGTTTGTAAAAAACGCCTTTCCGTTTTGATAGACCATTGTGACAAAACACAAATATATCGGAATAAGTAATGAGCAAAACTACATGGAACGAAATATTTTTCTTTTTTTAACGAATTACCATGAATTCATGCTAAAATTTATCCCATATCATTTGCTCATTCCTAAGCATAATTTTGAATTATGAATTGCTATTCATCCTCCTCACGACATACGTATATATAAGGAGGACGATGTTCATAAGCAGAGCGTAGATGATGGCAGGAATGGAAATCTTCACATCATTGAACACAAATGGACTTGCGGCAAGTGATATGGCCTGTGCGGCATTCTGCATACCTACCTCAATCACGATGGTGCGACGCTGTGCTCCCTTGAGTCCAAAGACGAATGAGAGTGCGGCACCAAGTGAGATGCACACAAGTATGAGTGCAAGCACGGCAAGACCCATCTCGCCTATGTGGTCACGGATGCTGTCAAACTCCTGAACGAAGAACGTACCAGCAAGGATGACAAGGCAAGGGAAAGCAATCTTTGACAGAACGGCTTCTATCTTTGCTGCCTTCTCGCGTGCATAGCGACGCATGGCGATACCGAGTGATATTGGCACAAGCATCGTGAACACGTTCTGCATAATGAGCTTACCTATTGGCAACTGTATCTGTGCTCCGTCAAGTATTCCGCTCTGTGACACTACCCACTCCATTATGACTGGGAGCGTGAAGAGGGTGATGACGCTGCTCAACGCCGTGAGTGACACTGACAAAGCCACGTCGCCCTTGGCAAGCATGGAGAACACGTTACTTGAACTACCACCAGGGCAACAAGCGATAAGCACAAGTCCTACCACGAATTCTGGTGGGATGGAGAGGAAATGTGTGAGCAAGAGTGCCACGAGTGGAAGAAACACCAACTGACCGACCAAGCCGACAAATACTGGCTTTGGATGTGTCAGGAACATTCTGAAGTCGCTGACCTGAAGCGTGAGTCCAAGGTCAAACATCAGAAGTGTAAGAATCGGAAGAACTATGAATATAGTGGACACAGCACTAACGTGAATTAAAAGTTAAAAATTAAAAGTTAAAAGTTCAACCTCACGGAAAAACTATCTCTAAAGATACATTCTGAACAGCCCTCCCCCCTTGGGGGGATGGGGGGGCCACTTAGAATGCAATCTGGAACTGTGTCACCCACATATCTGTTGATGCACTGAGCTTTGGTTCCTTGCGCACATACTGACTGCGGATGCAACACTGTCTATACACCCAGTACTGAAGACCAGCGATGTAGTTGTTTGTGTATGAGTCGTCCACGTCCATGTTGCGCTTGAGATAGTCGTAGTTGGCTACGAGGTCAAGCCTCTTGCAAAGGTGGAACTCAGCATTGGCATACCAGCCCATGCTCTTCACGCCACCGTCATTGCCCCACATTGCCTCTGAACGAAGATTGACTACAGAGTTCTTATGCTCTGCACCCAAGGCAAAACGGTTACGCTTGTAGTTGTCGCCTGTCACGAACTTGCCGTATCGAGAGTCTGCCTGCGCCTTAGCCGTACCAAGGATGAATGAGGTGCTAAACTTAGTGTTTTTGAATGGCATGACATTAAGCATACCAATCACGTCCTTCTGGTTGTTGTTTTCCTTCTGGTTCATACCAGCTCCGTTGAACACACCAATGCTATAGTTGAGCAAAGGCTTGCCATCGCACATGGCAGCGTCGCCTGTGAGCATGATACCCACGTCACGACCTACCCTGCCGAAACCGAAGCAAGGGTCGTCAGCACCAATACCTGCCATGTACGAAACGCTCTCGTCCATGCCAATGTTGCTGATGACTGTCGGTGGCAAGAGGCTTTCGAGTGTGAATGGCTGCTTGTACTGTCCCACGCGCACCTTGAGTGCTGGCGAGAAAGCATACTGTGCATAGTACTCATGCAACTTGCTGTTTGCGATGTCGTACATCAGCCAGAAGCTAATCTTGTCATTAATCTGAGCATCAGCCATGAGGATGAAACGCTGAACCTCCATGGCGTTGCTTGTCTGGTCGTCCTGCCACGTAGCCGTATAGGCACCCTGGCCGTAACCCATAAACCTGATTTTGCTCGTTCCTATCTGAACGGTAGGAATGACGTTCTCGTTTTTCGCGCCATCAGCCGATGGCGTTTCCTCTACCTCTGTGGCAAATGATGACACGGAAAGCACAACAGCTCCCATCATCAGCGCCACACGCTTAAAATTAATACCTTGCATATTTTTATTATTGTTGTTTTTTCACAATCTTTGTGCAAAGGTACAAATTTTCCTTGACATTATACACACTTGGTGCATATAATGTCAAGGAAAAGCTAATTGATATTTTTTCAAGTTTCGCAAGTTCAACTGACGCTTTACTTGCAAGGAGTTAAAAGGGAGTTAAAGAGTAGTTAAAATGGAGTAAAAAGACGAATGTCCATCGCAAAGTGGTTTTGGGGTGAACGAAAAACAACGAACTATCAAACGTCTTTTTAACTTCCTATATAATTCCATTTTAACTTCAATTTAACTACAAGCTAAACTTGAATATTTTATAAATGAAAAAAAAATTACTTCACTGCTTCAGCTACCTTTGCCGTGAGAGCCTGTGACATAGGCACGAAGTTGGCAATCATCTCGGCGTTGCCAGCCTTGAGGTGCTGGCCAGCTTCTGACTGCAACAGACGAATACTGAAGTCGAGGTCCTTGGCTGTATAGACATCATCAGCCACGTTGCACACAACGACAAACACGTCGTCTATAATTATCTTGACAAAGTCCTTAACCCTTGCAGCCTTGTCAGGGTTCTCCTCCTTGGCTACGGACTCAATCTGGCGAGTGATATTGTCCATGATGGCATTGACAATCTGTTCAGTACCCGACTCCACCATCATCACGTCCCACTTAGCCTTGAACTCCTTTGAGCCCTTGTACTTGAGTGGCGCAACCTTTGAGCCGTTCATTGCCTTCTGCATCTTGTCAGGCACGTCAGACTGGATATAGTTCATCAATGCCGGGAAGAATGATGTCATGAGCTTATTGTTCTTCTGAACGAGCTCCACACCCTCAGGTGACTTATATGCACCCAAGAGATATTTGTAGTCAGCCTCAGTAACATACTTTGAATAGAATGGGAACATGGCGTCGGAGCAGTCATCATAGAAAGGACCGTCCATGTACACCTTGAGTTTCTTCATCCTTTGCTCCGCCTGTTCGTTCTGTGTGTTTGGTCGTCCATAGCCTGCCATCTGCTTCATGAAATCCTCTGATGTGAAGGAAGATATGTCCACAGCATTAGCCCTTAGCAGTTCCTTGAGTTGTTCCTTGGAAATCTGCTGTGCATAACTCATTGTAGTAATCCCCACAAGCATCACCAGTAACATCGTGATGCGCATAATTGTCTTTCTCATATAGGATAATTTATTTTTAAGTTATTTTTATAATGCACAAATATAAAAAGTTTTGGAACACACAACAACTTTTTCAGTTTTTTTTGAACAAATATCAAAAAAGCGAACCTAAAATACGGAATAATTGCCCACTTTCGATAGATGGACTTATCAAAACGAGCCATTCAAAAACAAACAATTACTCATTACTAATTTATTCAATCTCCAGCACCCCACCTCGCATAATCTCCTCGTGAGTGATGTAGAGACGCCCAAGCCGCTTACCATTAAGGCGAATGGAAGTGGCACGACCGTAAGGAGCAAGCGAGCCATTGCACACGATAGTGAAACGCTTGTTGCGACCCACCTTGATGTCAGCACGCCTGAAGACAGGGCAAGACAGGTAATAACGTGGAGTGGCAGGACATACAGGATAGAAGCCCAGGGCAGAGAATATGTACCAAGCCGACATCTGACCAGCATCGTCATTTCCACTCAGACCTCCCGGAGCATTCAGGTACTCAGTATCGAGGATATGACGGACGGCACGGCAACACTTATCATGCCTGCCAACGAAATCGTACATATAAGCCACATGATGGCAAGGCTCGTTTCCGTGCCAATAGTATGACCGCTCAAACATGGAATCCAGTTTCGCCTCGAAAGCCTTGCGACCGCCCATGCACTTGATAAGCCCCTCAACGTCATGAGGCACATACCACGAATAATGGGCAGGAACGCCCTCGGTGATGAAGGTGGCAAACGTGAACGGAGTGAGCGACGTAGCCTCAGGATGCTTCTCAGGTTCCTTGATGTACTGCACATCCGCAGGAGTGGCAAAGCTTCCGTCCGCATGACGGCCATTCACCCAGCCAGTACGTGGGTCGAACACATTACGGTAGTTCTTGCTACGCTGAATCAGAGCCTTGTAGTCGGACTTCCTGCCAAGCAAGCGAGCCACCTGTGCAAGGGCATAGTCATCGTAGGCATATTCAAGTGTGCGCGACACCTGTTCGTGCTGATGGAAAGCCTCACGGACGGAATCCTCCAACGGCACATAGCCATATTGCAGATAAGACTTCAAAGCCCTGCGCCCCATGCCGTTGCAATACTCCTCGTATGTAGCAGGCGACTCAAAGGCATTGCGCCTCATGCCCTCGTAAGCCTTCTCGATATCGAAGCCACGCACACCCTTGACATAGGCATCGGCAAGGACTGACGTACAGTGGTCGCCTATCATGGCAGAGGTGTAGGAATTCCAGCAAGGGAAGATAGGCATCCACCCACCCTGCTCATATTTCATGACGAGCGAACGCATCATGTCGCCCACACGCTGTGGCTCACGCAGTATCAGGAGAGGATGCAGTGCACGATAGGTGTCCCACATCGAATAGTCATCATAGTAAGGGCGTCTGCCCTCGCCCTTCACCACCCTGCCGTCGGCAAACATAGGATAAGAGCCGTCAACGTCGCTTATGTCGTGAGGAAGGAAACTGGCATGGTACATTGCACCATAGAACTTGAGGAGGTCGTCATCATTGTCCGTCATGACCTCAATCTTATTCAGGGTCTCTTCCCACGTCTTGGTGAGCCTGCGACGCACAAGGTCGAAGTCCCAGTCAGGAATCTCCGTCACGAGGTTAAGCCTTGCGCCATCAGCCGAACAGAACGAGTTGGAAGCCTTGACGATAACAGGTTCATTCGTCCTCTCGAACCTAACCCACAGGGTGTTGTCACCCACCCTTCCGCTCTCAACTATGCGAGCATTGCTGCGCACGAGGAAATGGGAAGAGTGTCCCGTAGGCTCTCCCCATCCCTGATAGATACGATGAGCAGGGTTGCACCCCACTATCGAGCCATCACTCTCAAGGCGTACACCACCTTGCTTCTCGTCACTATTGACGGTAATGAATAAATATGCTGAATCTGGATTAAGGTATTGAATACGAAATATAGCGGCACGTTGCGTGGCAGTCATCTCGACCTTCACTCCCGCATCGTCCATCTTCAGGGCATAATAGGCAGGCGTTGCCACCTCGTCGTCATGCGAAAAACGAGAGCCAGCCACACCCAACGCCCTGTGCGACGTAGGCATGACGGTGAACGAGCCATAGTCCTGAGTGCACCCACCCACTATCCAGTGGGAGCAACGGAAACCCTGCATCGTGTCATGCTTGTAGAGGTATGGGCACACTCCCTTCTGCTCCGTCCATTGCGTCTGGGGAGTCCAGAAGTTCATGCCAAACGGACTCAGCACGGCAGGAAGCGTATGCGCATACTCCTCCGTTCCGCGCCCAAACATTCCCGCAGTCCTGGTGATGCTTGCCGCCGTGCCCACGCGAGTGTCAATCCTGTCAACCAATGACTGGGCACACACGTCCACAGAGATGACAAACGATAATATGTATGATAGATATTTCAAGAGATTGTAAGTTAAAGCCCACTCCCGACCTCCTACCATGGATGCATGAGAGGCTTTTAAAGTTATCGCGTTTTTTAGAAACGAAAATTAAAAAAATTAAAGAACTTTTCTCACCGAAGGTAAGAATTCTTTTCAACACAGAGAGCACAGAGAACTCAGAGAAATTCAAATGCACAATTCCGTATCAATTCCTAATTACTTCCTTTCGGTCAGTAAGACCGCTTCTCTAAATTCCTCATTCCTAATTACTAATTTCTCATTAAGAAGGCTATCTCAGCTGCATCATCAATGTCTCGAGGTTCTTGCGACGAGTAGTCTCCATGATGAGGAAGAGGTCAACCAACCACCAGACGCCACAGCATCCACCAGTGATGAGCTTGACGATGCCAAGACCGATGTCGCCCACATAGAAACGGTCAATGCCGAACTCGCCCACCAAGACGGACAACACGATGGATATCGTAGGGTCCTTGAGTTGGGACACAACCATATAGGCGTATGAAGGGTCCTCGCACGAAGCAAGCTTGTCCCTAACTATATTATAACACTCGATTGGCAACTTTGAGCCACACGTCATCATTATCTGATCAACTTGTCTATTATCCATAATATTATGTTTTTTAGTCCCCTCCCAACCTCCCACAAGGGGAGGTGACTAATGCAAGAGAGGTTGTGATGAGTTTTAAAGTTATCGCGGATTTTTTAGGAACGAAAATTAAAAAAAATTCTTTTCAACACAGAGAGCACAGAGAACTCAGAGAAATTCAAATGCACAATTCCGTATCAATTCCTAATTACTTCCCTTAGGTCAGTAAGACCGCTTCGCTAAGTTATTAATTACCCAGTCCCGGAGGCATGTTAATTGTTAATTATTAATTGGAACTGATACGCACAAATCTAAAGTCAGTAGCAGAGAACCATCCGTGATAGTCGCCCTTGCCATCCTTGAGAGTTGTGACACCATACTTAACTGTGAGAGGCTCCTTTACAACTATGTCGTCAATATACACATAGCTCCATCCGTAACCTTTGCCGTCATTTACATTTGCATATTCCTCACCACGAGTGACGATTCTGTCCCCGTCATCTATTATATCGTCGTCATCATCAATGTCATCATCATCAAGATGAGTTGAAGGAATGTTGCGGAACTCATTCACAAGAGCCTTGACAACCTTATCTGTATTATATGTGCTATCCACGAGCGTCAGCCATATATTACCTCCCTTATTTCCATAGGCAGGAATCTCAGCATACTTGATGGTCTTGTCCTTGCCATACTTGTCGTTGTAACAGAAGATATAAACCTTCTCATGCTCTGCACGACAGTTTGCCACAAGGCGGTAAGTACCAGGTTGGAGAGTCTCTGTGTTTTCGGCTGTATAGCGTATATGATTGCCCTCTGTGTAAGCATCAAGGTAGCGTACATCCCAGTCACCATTCATATACTCACCACTATTAGTATATCTGTCGCTACAATCAGCCTCAACCATCTTCCAGCCAGTGTTGCGGAAAAAATAGTAGTCATCTTCATTATGGAACTTAAAGCCATCGATAACCCATTCCTGTTCTCTCTTCTCATAATATTCCTTCCAAGTCTTTTCTGAAAGTTCTTTGTTCTCAGAGCAATATTTATAAATCAAAGAGCCGACTGTTATGGCTGCTATGGCTGCTGCTACAACCCATGTGATGATGAAAGTAAAACGAGTGTTAGAAGAGAAACGCTGACGGTCTTTCTTCAACTTGCGAACAAGAGCATAGATAGGTATGCCCACTACGATAAATGCTGCAATTGAACCAATAAATACTCCCCAAGGATGGTTTGAAACAAACACATCAAACGGTATGCTTTGATAAACAACACTACCACTACTATATATCTTTAATGGTTCATAGTCTATACTCCATATACCGAATGGTACACTCACAGCGGCAAAAGCTAAACAGACAATAACGAACAACAGGATTACCAAGGCAAAGAGTATAGGAGCAAAGATGATAGCAAGACAACCTATGCCACAACCCTTTGCAAGGGTAGCACCCGTACTGCTCTGGCTCTTCTTGTAATACATGTACTGGTCGTATGATGCCTTTGCCCTACGTGCCTTCTCTTCCCTATCTGCCTCGGACTGCTCATTATTCACGCTTGCTTCGTCTTCAGTACGCTCAGACTTGTCATAACTGCCTTCCTCAGTCTGTGTTGCTTCGGAATCGGTAGTCGAATCGCCATACACGCCATCCACACGTGTCTTCTTCGCTCCGCTCTTGAACGAGTTTGAAGAACTTGAAGAGAAAGAAGAAGAATATGCAGAACCGCCAAACTTGCCCGAAGCCTCATTGAGTAACACCTCCTGTATGTTCTCAGGAGTCACCTCCTTGCCCTGCATACGAAGCCTGTCCTCTGGAGTAATAGCCTGTGGCACTACTACGAGAAGCACAAGATAAAGGAGAGGAACCATGAAAATCGATGGGAATGAGATTATAGTCATGGTGAAACCAAACAATCCAGTGATTCCCGTGAAAATGTTACCTAAGAAAGGCAGGAGAAAACATAGTAATACAAATGCCAGACGCCACATGACAGGGTCGCCATAATTAAAATATGCAGAAAGACCTGAACAAACACCTCCGAGAACTTTATCGTAGGGGTCACGGTAGAGACGACGTCCTGCCACACGCTGCTTAAATCGGTCGAACACATTTGACTCATACTGTGAATAATCCTTCTTATCATAATTGCCATAAGTCTTGCCTTCATTATTATTGTTTTCATCTTTCACCTCCTGTGCATATTCAGCACCATCTGCTCCAGCCTCTTCCTCAAAGTCAGCAGGATTGCCTATAGTCTTGATTATGTTCTTAATGTCATCTATGTTCACAGCCTCTGCTCCGCCCTGCTTCTGTTGCCAGAGCAGTTCAGCCACGCGATGCTCGATGTCGTCAGCAATCTCCTCGCCACCTTCCTGACGTGAGAAATAGCTTTTCATGCTGTCCAAGTAACGTTCAAGAAGACTGTAAGCGTCCTCGTCAATCTGATAGAGCGTTCCGAAAAGGTTGATTGAAATATTCTTTTTCATAATATAGTGTTTTTATTTTTCACAGGAGTTAAAAAGGAAGAAAAGGAGATAACCGTTACCTATTCCCATCCGCATCCATTTTAACTTGCAGGATATGTTTTGTTTTATTGGTTTGAGTAATCAGGATTTTCAGTCAATACAGACTCGCTGCACGTTGGCAGCTCTTTGCGACGAAGGTCAGGACCTCTCAGCACTCCGACCGTGAAGGCAAGTTCGTCCCAGCTCTCGTCCAGTTGTCGCAGAGCCTCCTCACCATCCATTGTCAAGGCATAATACTTACGAGGAGGTCCCTGTGTACTTTCCTGCCACTCGTACTTGAGGAGCTTGTCGTTCTTCAGTCGTGTAAGCAATGGGTAGAGCGTTCCCTCCACAACTATCATCTTCGCATCCTTCAGTTGGGCGATGATGTCATTCGCATAGGAAGGTTGCCTGTGGAGCAGCAACATGATGCAATACTCAAGCATTCCTTTGCGCATCTGTGATTTGGTGTTATCTACATTCACGATTATTCTCTATTTTATCATTTACAACCTCGTGATTGCCATCCGGACGACAACCCTTTCCGTTGCAAATAAAAGTTAAACTTCTATTTTATGCTGCAAATCTATGCATAATTTATATACCTTGCATTACATAGTAGTAGATTTTTTATGTTTTTATCGTGAAAAAGTGCGATTTTCGCCAATACAATACCATATCATACACATTATCGCACCTATCTTTTACATAAATACCTTGTATTACATAGTAGCATAGAGAATTATCATTCACTCCCGATTTTAAATAAAATTAGGGTTTGCCAAACAAATAGCAAACCCTAACACCTATTATGTAATAGATCTGTTCAGAATGAATATTGTTAATTAACTTCGTTAAGCCCTTCGAGGGGCTTAAATCTAAATTCGGTTACTACGGTCTGTGAGACCACTTCGCTTAGTTCTCAAATCTTAATTACTTCCCTACAGTCAGTGAGACCGCTTCGCTTAGTTCTTAATTCTTTCTTACTTCTCCACTACGACTTTCATGCCTGTAGAGTGTCCACCGTACATTGGGGCGTAGGTACATTCTGCAGTAGTGATACCCATGTTGTATGTACCTGGGCGAGTGACGTAGTAGTCGATATCAAGGGTGCTCGTTCCTTCGTGATAAGTCTGGAAGAACATCTCGATGTAGGAATCATGGATTGACTGGTAACAACCTTCACCACCCTTCCAGTGGTAACCACTAAGCTTGTCAACAGGTTCGAAGCATGCTGGGTGAAGTGTCTTTACACGAACATAATCCATGTCACGGTCTGTATGGAGAGTATGACGCACTCGTACCTTCTGACCTACCTTCAAGGTCTCGCCCTCACGTAGGTCACGCCACTTGCCGTCATGGCCGTCCTCCACCATTATCCTGCGCGCAATCTTCACCTCGCCAGTAGTGTAGGACTTGAACTTGTCACTTTCCTCCGTGAAGGAAACTGTCACAGCACCCCAAGATAATGAGGAATGAGAAATGAGGAATGAGGAATTATCTGGACTTTGAACCTTTGAGCCTTTGAACTCTTGAGCCTTTGAACTCTTATTCTTTTGAATCTTGAGAGTCTTAGCATTTCCTGCAAGCGAAGCATCCACCTGCTTGTTCATATATCCCATCTCCTCTGCGAAGTAGAGGGAATCCTTCTTCACATTATCCTTGACGAATGACTTCTCTGTAAGTTTCCTGCCATTAAGTGTGAAAGAAGGAACACTACCAAAGTCACCAAACTCTGAGCCTTGAACCTTCAACAGCATATCACATACGTTCACCGTGTTGGTTGGATTATCCCATGACTGTACCTGTTTCTGACGAAGTAGCCAAAGCGTCATGTCATTAAGGTTCTCGTCATTTGCATTAGCAGAATACAAAGCCTCCATTGCAGCAACCTGTGTTGGGATGCGGTAGTCGTACCAAGAATAGTACGCACGATTTGCCTCGAAGTGCTTACCCAGTCCCTCGTCCTTTACCAGATAATGACGAACAACATTGAGGAACTTATCAGCACTATTCTTCCTACCGAACGCACGAAGTATGTTGCTTGAAGCAGAGAGACCATAGATGGTAAGCTCCTGTGAGTGGGCCTCAATGTATGAAAGCATCTCGTTGCGGAGAGCCTTTGCCTTGGCGCTCACCTTACGGTCTGGCGTCATAGAGCATACATAAAGATAGTGAAGATCACTCTCGCTTGGAACAGTCTTTATCTTATGCGCACGGTTGTACTCATAACGCTCTACCTGTATGCTGTCAAGATAATTTAATGAAGAATGAAGAATATAGAATGAAGAATCTTTACTATTATCCGACTTTTCACTACAGAGCGTTGCAACAGGCACTTTAACCAACTGCTCTGCTACAAGCAGGGTGATATAGTAGCAACTCCTCTCAAAGCCACTGAACCAGCGGAAACCGCCATCATTACATTGCAAGTCCTTCAGTTCCTTCATAGCCTTTGTAAGCTTTACGCCTACCGTATCACGATTGATGACAGGCTTCTGAGTATAGGCAGAAAGCTTTGAATCAAGAGTAAGAAGCATGCTGTTGGCATATACAGACGAAGCAAGTGATGTGGCACAAGGAACGTCTGGAGTGTCAATGTTATGAAGAGCCTCAACAACCGTCCATACTGGGTTGGCTGTATATTCTATGCTCATTGTTTTCTCCTCTGCCGTAGAGCTGTTGGCATTATAGAGGGCAGACAAATCCACGGTCTTCTCGCTGGCATTCTCTATATAGAAAGGTACGCTCTCTGTCACCTTGACACGTGAAGGAAGAACAGGGAGGAGGTTACGCTCACCATCAGAGAATGAAGAATGAAGAGTGAATAATGAAGAATCCTTA
>JAFZVY010000146.1 GCA_017617575.1 Bacteroidaceae bacterium
CCGTGGTACGGTTGCAATTAGTACATGTGATCTTGCTGTTGATGCTTATGTCGTTAATATCTCTGGATTTGGTAGTAGTAGAACTACAAATTATTTTGTGGTTGAAAAGAATAATACTTCTATTCGTGTGGAAAATCATCCATCAGCACAGAATGCGACTATTACTTTTGGACAGTCAGAATATAACGTCCTAAAGATTAAGAAGTATTCAAACTCTCAGGAGGTTTTGTCAACAAAGTATTCTCCTTGTTCATTTAATTATTCTAATTGTGCAGGTGGTGATTATATCATTTCTCTGTATAATCATAATAGTGTTGTTTCTCAGAAAAGCTTCTCTGTTCATAAAATCACAAGTCTTAAGAGAGAAGGTAATTCTGTAGTAGTTGGATATGAGAAGGGTACATCTTCTAATGGCGGTTATACAGTTATGCGTATAACAGCTTTGACATCTGGCAAGACATATAATGAGGTGCCACCATGTTCTGACCCTGAGTCTTCTGGTACAGTAAGCATCCCTGTTTCTGATTATTACTTTAAGACTGACATATATGCAATATCATTTGTCGTTGACGGTGTTGTTTGCGACACAAAGAAGATTTCTTTGTACTTTAAATAATATTAGTTCTACCTATATTCAATATATACATGGGGGTGCATACGTGCACCCTTTTTTGTTATAAAACAATTGAGTTGAAGGACACAGGGAATGACCTACATATCTTCATCGTCACGATGTGTGTGTTTATCTTGCCGTTTGGAGTGTTTTGTATAAAAATATCCGAAGGTGATTAGTTCACCTTCGGATATTGCATTGTGCAACAATGGAGCGAGCCGTGTTGCTTTATAAGTACGGAACAGTCGATACAAACAATCTCCCTGTCAGGGAATGCTTTCTGAAGCTGTTCCTTTGCAAGTGTGTCATTCTTTGGTTGACGGTATGTCGGCATAAGGACTGCACCGTTCATAATAAGGAAGTTGGCGTATGTTGCTGGTAGGCGTTCTCCTTCCCAGTAGCATGCGTCAGGCATTGGCAATGGGATGAGGTTGTACGCCTTGCCGTCGGCTGACATGAATGCCTTTGTCTCTTCCTCCATAGCGTGAAGCTCTGGATAATGTTCGTCGTCCTTGTCAAGACATTGGACGTAGGCTATCGTGTCGTTAGGACAAAGACGTGCAACGGTATCCACATGACCGTCTGTGTCATCGCCTGCAAGCCATGAATGTTCAAGCCAGAGGATTCGCTCTGCATTGAAATCCTCAAAGAGGCGTTCGCCTATGCTCTCGTAGTCAAGTGTGTCATTACGGTTAGGAGCAAGCAGACAGGTTGTCGTGGTAAGTATTGTTCCCTTGCCATCGCTCTCTATGCTACCGCCTTCGAGTACGAAGTCAAGGTCGTTGACGTATGTTCCATCAACGGCATTACCTTTGTACATGTTCTTGCTTATCTGGTTGTCGTGGTTGGAAGCAAATTTCATTCCCCAGCCGTTGAACTGATAGTCATGGAGTATGCGCTTGCCATCGTCAATACATGATATGAAGCCGTGGTCACGTGCCCATGTGTCATTTGTCTGACACTCAAATATGCGGATATTATCCATACCCACGTTGTGTTCACGAAGCTGTTCCTTTACCTCGTCGGGATATTGTGCCACGATAAGTAGAGGCTCACGCTTGGCAATCTCGCGAGCCATGTTGCAGTAGCATTCCACTACTTCATCATATATAGGTGCCCAGTCTGTTTCCCTGTGAGGCCAAGTGAGTTGCACGAATTCCTGCTCGTGCCATTCTGATGGTAGGTACATGTTATTGTTTGATTTCTAATTTATGATTTATGCGTCTCGCTACTTTGATATTACTCTCCATTCGGAACGCATTGATTTGAGTTTCCCCCGACAAGTCTGGGACTATTTCTCCAGTAGGTCAGGTCTTCTTTCTTTCGTCCTCTTCACAGCCTGCTCGTATTCCCAGTTGCGGATGTTTGCCTCATGACCTGAGAGGAGAATCTGAGGTATGCCCCATGTCTCTTCAGGGTTGTCAACAGGATGATATTCCGCAGGACGGGTATATACTGGTGGTTCAAGAAGGTTGTCCTGGAAAGAGTCGCTCAAGGCACTTTCCACGTCACCAATGACACCTGGTACTACACGTATGATGGCATCAGCCATGATGGCAGCGGCAAGCTCACCACCTGTGAGCACGTAGTCGCCTATTGACACCTCTTTGGTGATGAGGTGCTCACGTATGCGGTAGTCGATGCCCTTGTAGTGGCCACAGATGATTATGAGGTTCTTTTTCAGCGACAACTCGTTGGCCATTGGCTGGTTGAATGTCTCGCCATCAGGAGCCGTGAATATTATCTCGTCATATTCACGCTCTTTCTTTAGCTTTGAGATGAGGGCATCCAAAGGCTGACACTGGATGAGCATACCAGCAGCACCACCGAAAGGGTAGTCGTCCACACGCTTATGCTTGTCCGTGGTGTAGTCGCGAAGATTATGCACGTAAATCTCGGCAAGTCCCTTCTTCTGAGCCCTGCCAAGGATACTTTCCTTTGTAAATGGTTCTATGAGTTCTGGTAGAACTGTAATGATATCTATTCTCACGTCTTAATATATTTTGGTGCAAATTTAGTCATTTATATTAAGGTATGTCTTATGTTTCAACAAAAAAAGATGTTTCCATGGTTTGAAAAACTCGCTCCGTTCGTCCCACTTATCCCAAAATGGTGTCGTTCGTCACAAATACCTGCCGTATGTCACAGATTTTTGGAGAGTTCCGAAAAGCACGATACCTTTGCGGCGTAATCCTTTGACAAGTGATTGCTCAATGAATTTATGTCTAACTTAAAAACAATATTAGTACTGGTGCAATAAATTCGCACTGCTTTATAAGTTATCAAACAAAGTACGCTCTTTGACATTTTGATTGAGATTGACAGAAGCACGTGAAATCGTAATCAGGTCTCTAAGCGAGGTTTTCTCCAAAGCTGCTATCC
>JAFZVY010000147.1 GCA_017617575.1 Bacteroidaceae bacterium
GTTTTAGCCTCGGGGTTCCACCTCTTCCCATCCCGAACAGAGAAGTTAAGCCCGAGCGCGCCGATGGTACTGCACCGCAATGTGGGAGAGTAGGTCGCCGCCTTCTTAGGAAGCCTTCAGCAGAAATGCTGGAGGCTTTTTTTTGGCCCCCTGTCCCCCGAAGGGGGCAGCCTCCGGGACAAGGGCGCATTAAGAATTAAAAATTATAAATTCAAAATTCATAATTGGCTGGCGCATGATTTTTGGTGTTTGGCTTTTGTTAAATCTTAACTCTTAATTCATAACTCATAATTCTTAATTGTTGTGAAATATTTTTGCTGTTTTTTCGTTATTCTTAATTGAAATGGTTTATCTTTGCACTATGAACTGGTTTGATAGAATACGAAATATAAAATTCTTGTTGGTGACATTTGCTGTTTTCATAGCTATTGTGTCACTTGTTACTTCCAATTATCTTATCCGTGACTTGAAGGCGGGTGAGATAAATAGTGTTGAGGTGTGGGCGGAGGCGATGCGCTCACTTAATAGCGCTGATGAAAACACAGACCTTAACCTTGTGCTGAAGGTCATAAATGGCAATAAGAATATTCCTGTGATTGTGAAGAATCGTGAGGGGGAAGTTATTGCCTATCGTAATATTGAGAATGACTATGAAAATGAGATGGACTCCATAGGCGTTGTTGTTGGCATTGCCAAGAAGATGTCAAAGGATGGTTCGCATATCCGTGTTGACCTCCCAGATGTGGAACTGGCGGATGGCTCTTTTGCTGAGGACTGGTTGGATGTCTATTATGACGAGTCGCTTATGCTGAAGAGGTTGCAGGTCTATCCTTTTGTTCAGCTTACTGTGGTTGTCATCTTTGTGATGGTGTCAATATTTGCTCTCTTTGCGGCAGCTCGTGCCGAGCAGAACAAGGTGTGGGTAGGATTGTCGAAAGAGACTGCCCATCAGTTGGGTACGCCTATCTCGTCTCTTATGGCGTGGTATGAGGTTCTGAAGGAGACTTATCCTAATGATGCGCTTATTCCAGAGATGGAGAATGATATAAAACGACTTGAGCGCATTGCTGATAGATTCTCTAAAATTGGTTCTCTGCCTGAGCCTAAGCCAGAGGAGATGAACTGTGTGGTGGCACGTGTGGCTGAATACATGGATCACAGAACTTCCAATAAGGTCAAGATAGAGGTTGACATGCCTTCACAACCAGTAATCGTGAGTCTTGTGCCTTCACTCTTTGAGTGGGTGATTGAGAACCTTTGCAAGAATGCGGTTGATGCAATGGAAGGCTCTGGTAACATATTCATCACAGTCACGGAGGATGTGAACTTCGTGGTTGTCGAGGTTCGTGACACAGGAAAGGGTATTGCAAAGTCTAATTTCGAGAATGTGTTTAAGCCTGGATTCACGACAAAGCAGCGTGGTTGGGGACTTGGCCTCTCTCTCGTTAGACGTATTGTGGAACAGTATCATAAGGGCAAGATATTCGTTAAGTCATCAGAACTTGGCGTGGGAACTACGTTCAGAATTGAACTGCCGAGAAAACAATGAGATTTTAATTCCTCATTAAGAAATGTCATTTGTGCCTACTTGTTTTGTGCGCTCTGTTTGTTAATGTTGCATAAAATGGGGGTATTGTGCAAAAAAGATTAGGTAAACTTTTTGTGTAACTTATTTATTTTGTATCTTTGCACGCTGAATGAATACGAATAGTACATATCAGATAGATTTGTTGAGCTCTCAGCTTGACGGAAAAGTTATTACTTTCAATGAAAGTGATGACTTCTTTGTCGGTATAGATGGGTTGCTTGACAGAGGAAATGTCAACACTGAAGTTAAGTGTTGCTGTACTGGTTCAATGTATAAGTTCACTATCCATTCAGAAGGAACAGTAATCGTGCCTTGCGATGTTTGTCTCGCGGATCTCGAATTGCGGATCGATACCACGGACGAGCTTGTTGTTAAGCTTGGTGACGAATATTCCGATGAAGGTGACTGTGTGATTGTACCTGAGGCAGATGGTTATATTGACCTATCACAGTACATCTACGAATTTATAGCACTCAGCATGCCGATATCGTGCTCTCACGAACCTGGGAAATGTGATGAAGCGATGATGCAGGAACTCAGCAAGCATCAGGCTGCCCGAAGCAGTTATGACGATGAGGAGTGTGAGGATTCAAGCGAACCAGAGGTCATTGATGAACGCTGGCAAGCACTAAAAGATTTAATTAACAAGTAAAAAAATAAAAAGATTATGGCACATCCAAAAAGAAGACAGTCAAAGACTAGAACTAGAAAGAGAAGAACTCATGACGGCGCAGTAGCACCAACACTCGCAGTTTGTCCAAACTGTGGCGAATTCTATGTTTACCACACTGTTTGTCCATCTTGTGGATACTACAGAGGTAAGGTTGCTATCGTTAAGGAGGCAGCTATCTAATTCTATTTTTCTAAAATAAAATCAGCAAAGCCTGCAATATGGAAAAGATTAATGCCGTGATAACAGGTATAGGTGGCTATGTACCTAATTATATCCTTGACAACGATGAGATGTCTCGAATCGTTGATACAAGCGATGAGTGGATTATGGAGCGTATTGGCGTGAAGACACGTCACATCCTTAAGCCAGAGCAGGGTACAGGTACTTCATACTTGATGACAAGGGCTGTGAACCAGTTGCTTGCCAAGACAAAGGTTGACCCGGACTCTATTGAGGCGCTGATTGTTGCTACTACTACTCCAGACTATCATTTCCCATCTACAGCTTCGCTTGTGATTGGAAATTGCGGTTTGAAGAATGCGTTTGGCTTCGACATGGAAGCTGCCTGCTCTGGTTTCCTCTATGCTATGGAGGTGGGTGCAGGTCTTATCGCTTCCGGTCGTCACAAGAGAATCATTGTTTGCGGTGGTGACCACATGTCATCAATGACAAACTATGAAGATCGTAACACTTGCCCTATCTTCGGTGATGGTGCCGCTTGTGTTATGATGGAGGCAACTACAGAGGAAGTAGGCTTGATGGATACATACTTCCGTGTTGACGGTAAGGGTCTTGACCCTTTGCACATGGCTGCTGGTGGTTCGGCTAAGATGCCAAGCCACGAGACAGTTGACAACCGTGAGCACTATGTATATCAGGAGGGTCGCACGGTATTTAAGCATGCTGTGACAAATATGTCCGATGCAGTAGAGACTATCTGCAAGCGCAATGGTCTTACAAAGGATAATATTGCATGGGTCGTTCCTCATCAGGCAAATGTCCGCATCGAGTCGGCTGTTGCACGTCGCATCGGTGTTGACGAAGACCACGTGATGATTAACATCGACCACATGGCTAATACTTCCGGTGGTACTCTTCCACTTGCTCTCTGGGAATACGAACCACAGCTCAAGAAGGGTGACAAACTTGTGTTTACTGCCTTTGGTGCAGGATTCACTTGGGGTGCATCCTACATGATATGGGGTTACGACGGAAGCAAGTTTGCTGATACTCCTGCCGACTTCTATAAGGAAGGCAAGATAAGTCGTGAAGAGTGGTATGCAAAACGCAACAATGCAGAATAATTGAAACTTTATAAAAAGCGCATCGCTATGTGACGGTGCGCTTTTTTAGTAATAGCTAAAGGCTTTAATAAGTCGCCAAAGACTTTTAATAAGTAGATTAAGAGGAGTTGAAAATGGAGATATATGGGAGAAGGAAAGATGAGAGGCGATAGGCTCTTGTCGATTAAACTTCCCGATAACTACTTTTTAACTTCTTCTAACTCCTAAAAAAAATAATATAATGCACAAGTCAGGGTTTGTAAACATCGTTGGTAATCCTAATGTAGGAAAGTCAACACTTATGAATCTCTTCGTAGGAGAGAGAATATCCATTGCCACATTCAAGGCACAGACTACACGTCATCGTATTATGGGAATCATAAATGATGACGAGGCTCAGATTGTGTTCTCTGATACTCCAGGTGTGCTGAAGCCAAACTATAAGCTTCAGGAGTCCATGCTTGCTTTTTCGGAGAGTGCCTTGGTGGATGCTGACGTCCTGTTGTATGTGACAGACCCTGTCGAGAAGTTTGACAAGAACAACGACTTCCTCCAGAAGGTTGCGAAGCTTGACGTTCCTGTCATTGTCCTGATAAACAAGATTGACCTTACTAATCAGGACGACCTTATCAAGCTTGTGGAGGACTGGCACAATGTGCTTCCAAAGGCAGAGATTGTTCCTGTGTCTGCGCTTAACAAGTTCAATGTTGAGCCTGTGCTGAAGCGCATTAAGGAACTGTTGCCTGAGTGTCCGCCATATTTTGACAAGGACCAGTTGACTGACAAGCCTGCACGTTTCTTCGTCAGCGAGATTATCCGTGAGAAGATACTTCTCTACTATGACAAGGAGATACCATATTCGGTGGAGGTTGGAGTCGAGAGTTTCAAGGAAGACGATACACATATCCATATCAATGCAGTCATCTTCGTTGAGAGGGATTCGCAGAAGGGAATCATCATAGGCCATGGCGGTCGTGCTCTCAAGAAGGTAGCAACTGAGGCAAGAAAGAGTCTTGAGAAGTTCTTTGGCAAGAGCGTTTATCTTGAGACCTTTGTCAAGGTAAGCAAGGATTGGAGAAACTCAGATAAGGAGCTTAACCTCTTCGGATATAATCCAGAGTAGGGAAAGGCATAGGCA
>JAFZVY010000148.1 GCA_017617575.1 Bacteroidaceae bacterium
AAAAATTTGCGATGCAAAGTTACAACATTTTCTTGTCATACGGAAATTTTTTTAGTATTTTTTTATCTAAACATCTAAAATATTGGTAGTTGAATATAGAAAATCTGACTTTTATACTTGTATATGAAACTTTTTTAGTAACTTTGCACCTTAATAAAATAGACAACAAGATAATTAATGAAAGTTTCAATAGTAAAATACAACGCCGGTAACATTTTCTCGGTCATAAATTCGGTGAAAAGACTCGGCATTGAACCACTCTGGACAGACGATCCTGTGGAGATAGCATCTTCCGACAGAGTGATATTCCCGGGACAGGGACATGCACGAACAGCAATGGATTATCTGCGTGAGCATAATCTCGACAAGGTTATCGCAGACCTCAAACAACCGGTTCTCGGTATTTGCATAGGACAGCAGCTTCTTTGCCAGCATTCAGAGGAAGGCGACACTGACTGCATAGGAATATTCCCAATTAACGTGCGCCGTTTCCAGCCAACTTGCCACGAGCAGAAAGTTCCTGCAATGGGTTGGAATGCCATACACGACTTGAAGTCTCCACTTTTCAAGGGGCTCAACGAGAACGACTACGTGTATTTCGTCCACTCCTACTACTGCGAAATGTGCGATTTCACCGCAGCAACATCCGATTACATTCTCCCCTACTCTGCATCCTTGCAGAAGGATAATTTCTTCGCAATGCAGTTTCACCCAGAGAAAAGCGGAAAGGTAGGACACAAGATTCTGGAGAACTTCATTAATCTGAACCTCTAATTAGAAATTAGCAATAAATGATTGAACTCATACCAGCCATAGACCTTATTGACGGCAAGTGCGTCCGTCTGACAAAAGGTGACTATGACAGCAAGAAAATATACAACGAAGACCCTGTAGCTCAGGCAAAGGAGTTTGAGGCTCTCGGTTTCAAGCGTCTTCACATCGTTGACCTTGACGGTGCAAAGAGCAAGCATATTGTGAATGATGCCGTACTCCGTGCCGTTACATCAGCAACAAACCTCACCGTTGATTTCGGTGGTGGCATAAAAACAGAAGAGGATATCCGCAAGGCATTCGATGCAGGTGCAAGTATGGTGACAGTTGGTTCTGTAGCCGTTACACATCCAGAGCTTTGCATCGAATGGCTAAAGACCTTCGGTGCTGAGCGTATCATACTCGGTGCAGACGTCCGCAATGGAAAGATAAGCATCAACGGTTGGAAAGAGGACTCTAGCGAGGACCTTCTGCCATTCCTCAAGACATACATCGATCACGGAGTGAAGAACGTGCTCTGCACGGAGATTTCAAAGGACGGAACTCTTGCAGGTCCGGCAATCGAGCTTTACAAACAGCTTATGGCAGCTTACCCAGAGATGCATCTCATCGCTTCTGGCGGTGTGTCTTGCAACGAGGACATTAAGGCTCTCGAAACAGCAGGCATCCCAGCGGTCGTATTCGGTAAAGCATACTATGAAGGTAAAATCAAGGTGGAAGGACTGATATGCTAGCAAAAAGAATAATACCTTGTCTTGACGTAAAGAACGGAGAGACAGTAAAGGGCACTAACTTCGTAAACCTCCGTTCTGCCGGTGATCCAGTAGAACTTGGTCGTGTATACAGCGATGCAGGTGCCGATGAGTTGGTATATCTCGATATCACAGCCTCACATGAAGGTCGTAAGACTTTTACCGATATGGTAACACGTGTGGCACAGGAAATAAACATCCCATTTACCGTAGGTGGTGGTATTAATGCTCTTGAGGATGTAGATCGTATGCTCAGTGCCGGTGCTGATAAGGTTAGTGTGAACAGTGCAGCCCTTCGTCGCCCAGAGTTCATCGACGAGATAACATCACGCTTCGGTTCTCAGGTTTGCGTATGTGCCATTGATGCCCGCAACGATGAGGACGGCTGGCATTGCTACGTGAATGGTGGTCGTATCCGTGTGGAGCGTACCCTACTCGACTGGGCAAAAGAGGTCGCAGATCGTGGTGCTGGTGAGATTCTCTTCACTTCTATGGATCACGACGGTGTAAAGCAGGGCTTTGCAAACGAAGCACTCGCAATGCTTGCCGATGCACTTCCAATACCTGTAATCGCAAGTGGCGGTGCTGGATGTCGTGAGCATTTCAGAGATGCCTTCCTTGTAGGTAAGGCAGATGCGGCGCTTGCTGCAAGCGTATTCCACTTTGGTGAGATTCCTATCCCTGACCTCAAGGATTATCTTATCGGCGAGGGTATCAAGATTAGAAAATAAACTACTTAAGATATTATGAAAGTTGATTTTGAAAAAGGTGGCGGTCTTGTACCAGCCATCGTTCAGGATGCAGTAACCAATAACGTACTGATGCTTGGTTATATGAATGAGGAGTCTCTTGCTAAGACTCTCGAAACAAAGAAGGTAACCTTCTGGAGTCGTGGCCGCAAGTGTCTATGGACAAAAGGAGAGACAAGCGGTAATTTCCTTGACCTTGTTGACATCAAGGTGGATTGCGATAACGACACATTGCTTGTAAAGGTGCATCCTCATGGTCCTACCTGTCATACAGGTACCGATACATGCTGGGGAGAGGAAAACAAGTAAACTTGTTTTAATTTATAACGAATAATTAAGTTGGTAATTTAAAATAAAAACGAAATAAAAAAATGGAAGAAAAGAATCCACTCTTGTTCCTTACGGAACTGCAGGACTTCATCGAGAAGCGTCACGAAGAGATGCCAGAGGGCTCTTACACAACAAGTCTGTTCAAAGACGGTCTAAACCGTATGGCTCAGAAGGTAGGTGAAGAGGCACTTGAACTTGTTATCGAGGCAACAAACGGTACTAACGACCGTCTTATCTACGAAGGCTCAGATATGCTCTATCACCTCATCGTACTGCTTACAAGCAAAGGACTCCGTATTGAGGATCTTGCCCGTGAACTCGCTGTACGTCACGATCCAAACTGGCACAAGCATTAATTTCGGATTAGAGCTTAGTGATTAATGTTTAGATACTAACGAATAAAGAATGGCTTTAATTGAATATAAGAATGTAAGCGTCTTCCATCAGGACGATGATGCGGTACTCAACGGTATTGACTTCAACGTTGACGAGGGAGAGTTTATATATATAATAGGTAAGGTAGGCTCGGGAAAGAGTTCCCTTCTCCGCACTTTCTATGCCGAACTCGATATTGAGGAGGCAGAAAAGGCAGAGGTGCTCGGGCGTGATATGATGACCATTCGCCGAAAGGAAGTTCCAGCCCTTCGTCGTGAACTTGGTATCATCTTCCAGAACTTCCAGCTTCTCACCGACCGTTCTGTAAGCAAGAACCTTGAGTTCGTGCTTAAGGCTACAGGTTGGGACAAGGAAGATATTCCAGCACGTATTGAAGAGGTTCTTCAAAGCGTAGGTATGGAAGCTGCACGTGATAAGATGCCTTATCAACTTTCTGGTGGTGAACAGCAGCGTATAGCCATAGCACGTTCGCTTCTGAACAATCCGAAGGTTATCCTTGCCGACGAGCCAACCGGAAATCTCGACCCTGAGACAGCCGATAACATCGTGGCACTGCTCAAAGACATCACAGCAACAGGAACAGCTGTAGTGATGACAACCCACAATCTGCCAATGCTTGACAAGTATCCAGGCATTGTGTATCAGTGTGGCGAAGGTAAAATCGAAGATATCACAGCTCAATACC
>JAFZVY010000149.1 GCA_017617575.1 Bacteroidaceae bacterium
AGAACGCTGGCGACCTCGTATCAAAGGCAGGCGTAACAGTACGTGTCAAAGCAGAGGCATTGCGCAAGTTCACGGATTTGTTCAAGACGATGGACATCAGCCTTCAGAGAGACGGAGTTGTAGAACGTGCCAAGGTCACTACAAACGGCAGCGGAGACGACAACCAAGGAGGCGGCTCAAGCGGCGGCAGCAATCCTGGAGGTGGTGACACCCCAGACCCAGGTGGCTTCTAAGTTCTGACGTATGATATGAAAGAAACGAATAGGCAGACAGCTTTGTCTGCTTATTCGTTTCCTTTTTCAATTCCCTCACAGAGACACAGACACACAGAGTTTTTTTAGAACCCGCCTTCTGGCGAAGGCGGGTTCTAAAAAAGTCATATTATAGTTACTTATAGCACAACGAAAAAGCACATCAGGAAGCGAGGATGCTTCTTGATGTGCTAAGATGTATCTCTGTGGAGTAAAAGACATTGTCTTTCATTCCAAAGAATGTGCTGTTGATTACTGAGGACGGCTGTAGTTAGGAGCCTCGCTTGTGATAATCACCTCGTGTGGGTGGCTCTCAAGGACACCTGCATTAGTGATGCGAGTGAACTTAGCCTCGTGGAGCTTCTCGATGTTTGCTGCACCACAATAGCCCATACCTGAACGAAGTCCGCCTACGAGCTGATAGATGACCTCCTGAACTGTTCCCTTGTAAGGAACGCGTCCTGCGATACCCTCTGGAACGAGCTTCTTAGCCTCCTTCACTCCACCCTGGAAGTAACGGTCGGCAGAACCCTTCTCCATAGCCTCAAGTGAACCCATACCGCGGTATGACTTGAACTTACGTCCGTTGTAGAGGATTGTCTCGCCCGGAGCCTCTTCCGTTCCTGCAACGAGTGAACCAACCATTACGGAATAGCCACCAGCAGCAAGTGCCTTGACAACGTCGCCTGAGTAGCGGAGACCACCGTCAGCGATGATTGGCACGCCTGTGCCCTCAAGTGCCTTGGCTACGTCATATATTGCAGAAAGCTGTGGAACACCAACACCAGCAACTACACGTGTAGTACAGATAGAACCAGGACCGATACCTACCTTTACGGCATCTGCTCCAGCCTCAACGAGTGCCTTGGCAGCCTCGCCTGTTGCGATGTTACCTACAACGATGTCAACCTCTGGGAAGTTCTGCTTTGCCTCGCGCACCTTGTCGATTACGCCCTTTGAGTGACCGTGGGCTGTATCGATGATGATGGCGTCAACGCCAGCCTTCACGAGAGCCTCCATGCGCTGGAATGTGTCAGCTGTGACACCCACGCCTGCAGCTACGCGAAGACGTCCCTTTGAGTCCTTGCAAGCCATTGGCTTGTCGGCAGCCTTAGTGATGTCCTTGTATGTGATAAGTCCGATGAGGTGGTTGTCATCATCCACTACAGGGAGCTTCTCAATCTTGTGCTCAAGAAGAATCTTTGATGCACTCTCGAGGTCAGCCTGCTGATGAGTAACGACAAGGTTCTCCTTAGTCATCACCTCGTCAATCTTACGATCCATGTCTGTCTGGAAACGGAGGTCACGGTTAGTAACGATACCGACAAGCTTGTTGTCCTTGTCAACTACAGGAATACCACCGATATGATACTCAGCCATCATGTCGAGTGCGTCCTTCACTGTCTTGCCACGCATGATAGTGACAGGGTCGTAAATCATACCGTTCTCAGCACGCTTTACGATTGCAACCTGACGTGCCTGTTCCTCGATGGACATGTTCTTATGGATAACGCCAATACCGCCCTCGCGAGCAATGGCAATAGCCATAGGAGCCTCAGTAACTGTGTCCATTGCGGCAGTCACGAAAGGAACCTTCAAATCAATGTTACGTGAAAACTTTGTACCAAGTGAAACCTCGCGTGGAAGAACTTCTGAATAAGCAGGGATGAGCAATACGTCATCATAAGTCAAGCCTTCCATCACAACTTTGTCTGCAAGAAAATTCGCCATATACTGTAAAATTTTTATTGCGTGCAAAGATACATATTTTTCGCTAAAACGAAAGTATGATATCCGTAAAAATTAAGGCAGCTCCCAAAAATTAACAAACACAGGGTCTGTCAATCTCTGGAAACTGCCATTCAAATGCATTAGTTAGCCATCTCTGAGATAAACTTAACGCGTATCAATCGTATCTCCTCCTCGGAGAAGTCGCCGTCAAGTTCCTTCATGGCTTCCTCTATGTCGCCTGTCTCGCTCTTGCGGAAGAAGTCGTAGATGTCATCCACGGAATCCTCGTCCATCACTTCCTCCACGAAATAGTCGATGTTTATCTTCGTGCCGCTATACACGATTGCCTCAAGCTCGTCGAGAAGCTCGTCAAACTCCATGCCGTTTGCCTTTGCCACTTCCTCAAGGTCAATCTTGCGGTCAATGCTCTGGATGATGTTCACCTTTGCCTTTGACCTGTTAGCCACAGTCCTTACTCGCATGTCTGCAGGGCGAACGATTTCGTTCTCCTCACAGTAACGCTTGATAAGGGCGCAGAAGTCCTTACCATAACGCTTTGCCTTGCCTGCACCCACGCCCGGAATGTTCTGGAGCTCCTCAAGGCTTATTGGGTACAATGTTGCCATTGCCTCTATTGAGGCGTCAAGGAACACGACGTATGGAGGGAGGTCATGCTTCTCTGCCTCTTTCCTACGCTGGTCGATGAGCATCTTGTAGAGCATCTCGTCAGCCACTCCCGTGCCACCTTGTTCCATTGAATCTTCGCTATAATCTTCGAAGTCGTTGTCCTCTACAATCATAAACGGTATTGGTTTCTTTACAAACTTCTTTCCTTGCTTTGTCACTTTGAGAAGTCCGTAGTTCTCCACATCCTTCTCTATATAGCCATCGAGTTGTCCCTGATGGATGATGGCGTTCCACATCTTAACCTCCACGTCGGCTCCTGCACCGAACTCCTCAAGCTTGTCGTGCTTGTGGACGAGGATGGTCTCCGTCTCGTTGCCCCTGAGGAAGTCGATGACGTAGTCCATCTTGAAGTTCTCCTTCACGGCAAGTATTGCCTTAATGGCGAGAACGAGGTTGTCCGTACCGTCCACCTTCTTCTTTGGATGGAGACAGTTGTCACAGTTGCCGCAGTTCTCCACGTCGTATTGCTCACCGAAGTAGTGGAGCAAGAGCTTGCGACGGCAAACGGATGACTCGCAGTAGGCAGCCGTCTCGCGAAGGAGCTGGCGACCGATGTCCTGCTCTGCCACAGGCTTGCCTTCCATGAACTTCTCAAGCTTCTGGAGGTCCTTGTTAGTATAGAAAGCGATGCACTTGCCTTCTCCACCGTCACGGCCTGCACGACCGGTTTCCTGATAGTAGCCTTCAAGGCTCTTAGGTATGTCGTAGTGGATGACGAAGCGCACGTCTGGCTTGTCGATACCCATACCGAATGCTATGGTAGCCACGATGACGTCAATACGCTCCTTGATGAAGTCGTCCTGTGTGGCAGAGCGCACGGATGAGTCCATGCCGGCGTGGTAGGCAGCAGCCTTGATGTCGTTGGCCTTGAGGATGTCGGCAAGTTCCTCCACCTTCTTACGGCTGAGACAATAGATGATACCGCTCTTACCTCCGTTCTGCTTTATATACTTTATTATATCCTTGTCAATGTTCTTTGTCTTCTGGCGCACCTCATAATAAAGGTTAGGACGGTTGAACGATGACTTGAACTCCGTGGCATCGACGATGCCGAGGTTCTTCTTGATGTCACCGCGCACCTTGTCCGTAGCCGTAGCCGTGAGGGCTATGACCGGTGCCGTGCCTATCTCCTGTATGATAGGACGAATGCGTCGGTACTCTGGGCGGAAATCATGTCCCCACTCCGAGATACAGTGAGCCTCATCAATGGCATAGAATGAAATCTTGACCGACTTGAGGAACTCCACATTCTCTTCCTTTGTCAACGACTCTGGTGCCACATACAGCAACTTGGTCTTGCCCGAGAGGATGTCTGACTTCACCTGCTCGATCATAGACTTGCTGAGCGACGAATTGATGAAATGGGCAATATTGTCCTCTTCACTTATATACTTGATGGCATCGACCTGATTCTTCATCAGGGCGATGAGTGGAGATATGACAATGGCTGTGCCCTCCAAAAGAAGCGCAGGCAACTGGTAGCAGAGGGACTTGCCTCCGCCTGTAGGCATCAAGACAAATGTATCCTTTCCCTGTAGAAGGTTCTGGATAATGGCTTCCTGCTCTCCTTTGAACGAGTCGAATCCAAAGTAGTATTTTAGGGAATCCTGAAGTGTTGCTCCTTTATTCATCATATTTATATTAGTTTTTAAGTTCTTGAGTCTTTAAGTTTTTATGTTCGTGCGGTATGCGAACCCCAAAAACAAAGCTCACGAACTTGTATATTTTTTAGTTTTTGAGTTCCTAAGTTCGTAAGTTTTTGAGTTTTTATGTTATCACGGAAGAAGTGGCCGAAATAACTTAAGAACCTAAAAACTTACAAACTTACAAACCCAACATCTATTCATTCTTCATCTGAAGTGCAGTCATGTTTGCCTTCTCAACCTTTGCCTTGGCATAGTCAAGGGTAACGACGTACTCTTTGATGTTGAGCGAAGGCACCTCAAACATGAGTTCGAGCATTATAGTCTCAACCATAGAGCGGAGACCGCGGGCACCAAGATTGAACTCCATAGCCTTGTCAACCACATAGTCGAGGACGGCATCCTCGAATGTAAGCTTGACGCCATCAAGCTCAAACAACTTGACGTACTGCTTGATGATTGAGTTCTTTGGCTCTGTGAGGATGTTCCTCAATGCCTCCCTGCCGAGTGGCTCAAGGTGAGTGAGGATTGGCAGACGACCGATAATCTCAGGTATCAAGCCGAAGGACTTGAGGTCCATTGGCGCGATGTACTGCATGAAGTTGGTCTTGTCTATCTTGGCAGCATTGCGAGCTGCATCGAATCCTACCACGTGTGTGTTGAGACGCTGGGCAATGCGCTTCTCTATTCCGTCAAACGCTCCACCACAGATGAAGAGGATGTTCTTGGTGTTCACCTGAATGAACTGCTGCTCTGGGTGCTTGCGTCCTCCGTATGGTGGCACGTTAACCACAGAGCCTTCGAGAAGCTTGAGGAGTGCCTGCTGGACACCCTCTCCACTCACGTCACGAGTGATGGATGGGTTGTCGCCCTTGCGTGCAATCTTGTCTATCTCGTCGATGAACACGATACCACGCTCTGCAACCTCTGGCTTGTAGTCAGACTCCTGAAGCAGACGTGAGAGGATGCTCTCCACGTCCTCACCCACGTAACCTGCCTGAGTGAGCACCGTAGCGTCAACGATAGTGAACGGAACGACGAGCATCTTGGCGATGGAACGTGCGAGGAGGGTCTTACCCGTACCTGTGCTTCCCACCATGATGATGTTGGACTTCTCCAACTCCACCTCGTCCTCCGCAGCAGGATTGTTAAGTCTCTTATAGTGATTGTAAACAGCCACAGACAATGCCATCTTTGCGTCATCCTGACCGATTACGTAATTATCGAGATAAGCCTTTATCTCTGAAGGTTTAGGGAGTTCAATCTGTTCCTTCTTCCTTGCACTTACCCTGTTCTCCTTCAGTATCTGATTTGCTTGTGTGGCACACTCGTCGCATATACATCCGTCGAGACCCGTAATCAGGAGGTTCACCTCGCTCTCACGACGGCCACAAAAACTACATTTTCTTATTCTTGGCGGCATGATGTAAATTATAAATTAAGAATTCAAAATTCAGGATTATTTTTCGACCTGTATGGCTCGTATTGATGTCTTTGCCGCAAAGCGGCCAGTTAGAACTTAGCGAAGCGCTCTCACTGACCAACGGGAAGTAAAAACATGGGAAAAACCAAATAAAACAAAAGAAAACCAAGATATTGTTTTTTCTTGTTTTTGTTCTGTTTCTTTAAGGTTTTTCTAATTGGCGCCTTAGCGCAAGACCCCCAACCAGACAAGACGATTTTATCGTAAATTATGAATATCGAATCCTAAATTTTGAATTTTGAATTCTGAATTTTGGATTCTTACACGTTCTTTCTCACGAGCACCTCGTCAACCATTCCGTACTCCTTAGCCTCGGCAGCTGTCATCCAGTAGTCACGGTCTGAGTCAGCCCACACCTTGTCGAATGGCTGGTGGCTATGGTCGGAGATGATTGTATAGAGCTCCTTCTTGAGCTTCTGAATCTCACGTGCAGTAATCTCGATGTCACTTGCCTGTCCCTGAGCGCCTCCGAGTGGCTGGTGAATCATCACGCGGCTGTGTGGAAGTGCGGAACGCTTGCCTTCCTTACCTGCAACGAGGAGCACGGCAGCCATTGAAGCAGCCATACCTGTACAGATAGTCTGCACGTCACAGTTGACGAACTGCATTGTGTCATAGATTCCAAGACCTGCAGAAACGCTACCGCCAGGAGAGTTGATGTAGATGCTGATGTCCTTGCCACTATCCACAGAATCAAGATAGAGCATCTGAGCCTGAAGCACGTTTGCAGTATAGTCGTTCACCTCAGTACCGAGGAAGATGATACGGTCCATCATGAGACGTGAGAACACGTCAAGCTGAGTCACGTTCAACTGTCTTTCCTCAAGAATATATGGATTTAGGTATCCTGCCTGAGCTTTTACTACATCATCAAGCACCATACTGTTTATTCCCAAGTGCTTTGTAGCGTATTTCTGAAAATCATTTATCATAATCGTATATTGTATTTCTTTTTGTCTAAAATCTTTTTGGGATGCCGATATAGCACCAAAATGTCACACGACGCGCCTCCGTCACGCCTCCTCAATGGGTTCCCAACACCTCCCCATCACTCTCGCAACATGCAAGAATACAAAAAGTAAGCATTCAATAGTCACCACCGACACTTTGCCATACTGCCATATCACAAACAGCCTCCGAGTACAATGCAAGAACTGAGTCACGCCATATACTAAGACAAAGATACAAAAAAAAGTGATAGCAAAAAATATTCAGCCCATTTTTTTTCAATATTTTTCAATATTCCTATTCAAGAAATCACATTGTCGCCTTTTTGCCTCAGAAAAAAATGGTGTAACTTACAAAAGCGTAAACTCAGTTACGCATCCAATAGC
>JAFZVY010000150.1 GCA_017617575.1 Bacteroidaceae bacterium
AACTAACTCAAATGCAAAAAAGACCTTTGTTATCCATGCTTTTCCTGTTTGGAATGGCAGTTGCAGTATTTGCACAGGATGTAAATACAGACCCAATCGTCAAGGTTCTAAAAGAAGAATTGACGTTCAGCAAAGAACAGTTGTCGAAACAGAAGTATCCAGCGTATTTCATGAGTCTTCGTATGGAAGATGCATGGAAGACGGTTGTCTCCAGTTCTGTAGGCGTAAGTAGTGTGGATGAGAATCATTCATGTTTTATCGTACCTCAGGTGAGAATCGGAAGCAAGGAACTTGACAATTTCAAATACAAGCTTCAAGGTACGCAGACTCATAGCCGTGATGCACAGGGTGTGTATGTCCCAGTAGAGGCTAATGCCCTTGATGCATATAGGGAAGCAATTTGGAATGAGACGATGTCACGTTACAAGATAGCTGTGTCCAACTATGAGGAGGCGTGTTCAAAGATGAAAACAGACGTGGATAATGAGGATAAATCTCCTTGTTTTGGCGATGCGCCTGTTGAAGTCTATTATGAGAAACCGTTGCCAGAATCGGCTCATAAGATGGATACTAAGAAGTGGGAAAAGATTCTCAACAAGGTGACATCTACCCTTAAGGCATGTCGTGACCTCGAATGGGGTAACGCTAATGTTACATATAGCGTAATCCGAAAATATATAGTAAACACGGATGGTACTGTGGTGGTGCAGAACCGCCAGGCTGTTCGTCTCTTTATTAATGCGGAAATAATCGCGCAGGATGGTACGAAGTGCCCGCTTGGAGAGAACTTCTTTGCTGAGACTCCTGAGGGGCTCCCTTCTGAGGCTGAGCTTATGGCTACAATAGAAGATATAGTAAAGCGTCTTATTGCCATTCGTGATGCTCCCCTTGCCGATCCTTATGCTGGTCCAGCTCTTCTTTCTGGTACGGCAAGTGGCGTGTTCTTCCATGAGATATTCGGACATAGGCTTGAAACACATCGAATGAAAAAGGGAGGCCAGACATTCCAGAAGCTTGTGGGCGAGAGGGTTCTCCCAACGTCATTCCGTGTGTATGACGACCCAACGCTTCGTACATATAATGGACAAGGATTGAATGGCTATTATCTCTATGATGACGAGGGCGTGAAGGCAAGGAGAGTGGATAATGTGAAGGATGGAATAATGAGCGATTTCCTTACTTCACGTATGCCTGTCGATGGTTCGCCTGTAAGTAATGGACATGGTCGTGCATCTGGAGGATGTGACCCTACTTCACGTCAGTCGAATCTTGTGATTGAAACAAGCAAGCCGTATTCGGACGAGCAACTCCGTCAGATGCTGAAGGACGAGGCTAAGCATCAAGGTAAGGAGTATGGATATTTCTTCCGTTCGGCAACAAGTGGTTTCACTTTCACGGGTGAGGACAATAATATCAATTCGTTTAATGTTGAACCTGTGGAGGTGTACAAGGTGTTTGTTGACGGACGACCAGACCAGCTTGTACGTGGAGTGAAGCTTATTGGAACTCCTCTTTCTGTGTTCTCTTCTATTGAGGCAGGTGGACAGACGCCATACGTGTTTGAGGGTGAGTGTGGAGCAGAGTCTGGATGGATTCCTGTGACGGCAATATCACCAATGGTGCTGGTGTCAAAGATTGAGACACAGCGTAATGTCGTGGACCGTCCTTTGCCTCGCATTCTTCCACAGCCAGAATATACAAATGAGAAGGTGCCTGAGAATGCGGATGAAAAGTCAAAGGTTATCTTCAGGGCTTTTGACGATGAGATGAAGCGTACACTTACTTCTTTATGTGGTGAAGACCAGATGAAGCCTGCATTCGTGGATTATCGTTTGGTGGACTGTGTGTTTTATAAGTCAGATGGTGTACTTGGCGGTTTAAGGAGTGTTTACTCTAAGGATAATTATGCTAATGCTGGTGTACGTATTCTTATAGGTGATAGTCTGAGGACAAATGTTAGTAATGCTAATTACATGTTCTCTGGCGGCATAGGCAAGTTTGATTATGACCATCTTCGCTCTTGGATATGGAGAACGGATGACGGTATGTATAGGGATGGAATAAAGTCATATTCAAGGAAACTGGATAACCTGAAGAATAGACCTCTTCCTGATGCAGATGTTAATATCCCAGAATTTCTTAGTGTCCCAGCCAAAGAGTGTATTATGCCTTCGGTCTATCTGGAAACTCCGTACGATACGACATATTTAAATAATGTGACAAGGACATTGTCAAGCGTTTTCCTTGATTATCCTTCTTTGTATAATACGTATGCAGAGGTGTTTGCCGTACGTGGCGACACGTATAGGGTCACATCTTCGGGCTTGCGATTGAGAGTCCCTGTTACATATATCGGTGTAAGGGCTTCTGCGTCAGTAAGACCAGAGGATGGTAGCGAGATGAATGACAGGCTTATGATGTCCTTTGCCGATTACGATGAGTTGCCTTCGTTGGATGCACTAAAGACTGAGGTGCGTAAGTTCGCTTCTTTGCTTGTGGAGAAGGCAAAGGCAGAGCCTATTGATGAATACTACATTGGCCCAGTAATGCTGGAGGATGAGGCTGTGAATGAGGCTTTCCTTCGTAATGTCATAAACAATTATTGTCTTGCAAACAGAAACTTCTTTACGGGAAGTGCAAAGAATAGCAAGATGCTCGGTAAGAGAATAATTGACACTAAGCTTACGATAACGCAGTTGGGTGACGTTAAGTCGGTTGGCGGCTTATCCCTTATTGGATATTATGGTGTGGATGCAGATGGCATAGCTCCAAAGAAGAGCCTTAACATGGTGGAAAATGGTTTGCTTAAGAATCTCCTATGTGGTAATTCTCCTGCTGTGGGAGCTATGGAGTCAACGGGTAACGAACGATTTAATCCTGCGAACATTTCCTCCAGAAACTATCCGGGTGTGTTCCGTGTTTCTTCCTCAAAGACCATTGCCCAGGGCAAGATGAAATCAGCCCTTATTGCTGAAGCTAAAAAGGCAGGCCTAAAATATACGTATATCGTAAAGGCACCAAGGTATGGATATCGTTATCTCGTACGTGTTGATGTGTCAAATGGCGAGGAAAAGATTGTGCGTGTAAAGGATAGCAGCATACCTGTTCCTTCAAAGTATGACTTGATGCATGTGGTGGCAGTATCGCGTGATGAGTTTGTGTCAAATAAGGATGAACAAATGAGCGTGTCTGCTATTACTCCAAAGGCTATTGTCGTGGAGAATGTTGAAGTCAATCTTGAGAAACCAAGTAAGACTGCACCATTCACTCTCGAATATCCAAGGTTGAGAAAGTAAAAAGAAACAATAAGGGTGTGATTCTTTTTTGAATCACACCCTTATTAAGTTATAGGAGAAAACGAAGTGCGTAACCAATCTCGTATTAGCGGATTTGCACTTTTAACTATTAACTGTTAACTTTTAACTCCCCTGTTAGGGTGGGTCTATTTCTCCTTGAGTAAGTCACGTATCTCGGTGAGGAGCTTCTCCTCTGCTGATGGTTCTGGAGCAGGAGCAGGCTCGGCAGCCTTCTCTTCTTCTTTCTTCTTTGCAGCCATGGCTGTGAGCTTGGTGATTCCCTTAATCATAAAGAATATGGCAAGGGCAACGATAAGGAAGTCGATGACGTTCTGGATAAACATACCGTAGTTGAGAGTTACTGCCTCTGTTGCTGCCACAATCTCGTTGCCAGCTTCGTCCAACTGGGCAGGTACGGCGTCCTTGATGACAAACTTGAGGTCCTTGAAATCCACTCCACCTGTGAGGACACCAATAGGAGGCATAATCACGTCGTTAACAAGAGAACTGACGATTTTGCCAAATGCACCACCGATGATAACACCGACAGCCATGTCAACTACATTGCCTTTAAGAGCAAAAGCCTTGAAATCTTCAATAAACTTTCCCATAGTTTTTCAGTATTTATTCGTTAAAAAATGTACCAATATTAAATTTATTTGCTTTTCGTATGCAAAGTTAAAAAAATAATTCATAACTTTGTCGGAGAAATAGAAAAAAGCATGAAATATCGCGTATTTACATATCTGATTGTAGCAGTTCTGCTGCTTTTTATGGTAAGTTGCTCCACTGCACACTATTGTAATTGTGGTTAGCTTTTTTTGATAATACAACTGGTATAAGTATTAATTTAGGATATTAAGTTAAAATTCAGAGATAATAAACATATTTTTAACAATTTAAAAATTTTAATTCCAATGACTAAAGTTGCTATTAACGGATTCGGCCGTATCGGTCGTCTCGCTTTCCGTCAGATGTTTGAGGCTGAAGGTTATGAGGTAGTTGCTATCAACGACCTTACATCTCCAAAGATGCTCGCTCACCTTCTCAAGTATGATACTGCTCAGGGTGGTTTCGCTGGTAAGTTCGGTGAAGGCAAGCACACTGTAGAGGCTACTGACAACTCTATCATCGTTGATGGTAAGGAGATTAAGATCTCTGCTGAGGCTGACGCAACAAAGTGCCCATGGGCTGCTAACGATGTTGACGTTGTTCTTGAGTGTACAGGTTTCTATACTTCTAAGGAGAAGGCAAGCGCACACCTCGCTGCTGGTGCTAAGAAGGTAGTTATCTCTGCTCCAGCTGGTAACGACCTCCCAACAATCGTTTACAACGTAAACCACAAGACTCTTACTGCTGCTGACAAGGTTATCTCAGCTGCTTCTTGTACTACTAACTGTCTTGCACCAATGGCTGCTGCTCTTCACAAGTATGCTGCTATCCAGTCAGGTATCATGTCAACAATCCACGCTTACACTGGTGACCAGATGATCCTTGACGGTCCACAGCGTAAGGGCGACCTCCGTCGTTCACGTGCTGGTGCTTGCAACATCGTTCCTAACTCAACTGGTGCTGCTAAGGCAATCGGTCTCGTAATCCCAGAGCTCAACGGTAAGCTCATCGGTTCTGCTCAGCGTGTACCAACTCCAACAGGTTCTACTACTATCCTCGTTGCTGTTGTTAAGGGTAAGGACGTAACTGTAGAGGGTATCAACGCTGCTATGAAGGCTGCTGCTACTGAGTCTTTCGGTTACACTGAGGATCAGATCGTATCTTCTGACATCATCGGTATGAAGTTCGGTTCACTCTTCGATGCTACTCAGACTATGGTATCTAAGATTGACGACGATACTTACCAGGTTCAGGTTGTTTCTTGGTATGACAACGAGAACTCTTACACTTCTCAGATGGTTCGTACTATCAAGTACTTCTCAGAGATCAAGTAATCTGACTCAAATATTTGAATTAGATATTCTGGGGTGTTTCTGCAAAGAAACGCCCCTTTTTTGTTACTTATGCATAGCATGTTTGTCCTGTTTTATGTGGCAAGGAGATAATTCTTGCACTTTAATTTTCTCATTTTAATTTATTTGCGTATCTTTGCACCCAAATTATAATGAAGGTGTGTGCAATGTGGCGATGTTGTTCGCCAGTTGCACATTATTAATGATATAGTATTTAGATGATAACAGTTTCTGATCTTGCCATTCAGTTTGGCAAGCGTGTCCTCTACAAGGATGTTAATATGAAGTTTACCAATGGCAATATCTATGGCGTCATTGGTGCAAATGGTGCAGGTAAGTCAACTCTTCTTAAGGCAATCAGCGGTGAACTTGAGCCAACAAAGGGTACTATCACCCTCGGCCCAGGCGAGCGTCTTAGTGTCCTCTCTCAGGACCACTATAAGTTTGATAACTGTACCGTCCTCAATACTGTGCTCATGGGACACTCTGTCCTTTGGGAGATTATGCAGGAGAAGGACGCCCTCTACACAAAGGAGGAGTTCTCTGACGAGGACGGTGTGCGTGCTGCTGAGCTTGAGGATAAGTTTGCCGAACTCGGTGGATGGAACGCCGAGAGCGATGCTGCACAGCTTCTTTCAGGCCTTGGCATCAAGGAGGAATTGCACTATAAGATGATGAGCGAGCTTACAGGTAAGGAGAAGGTGCGCGTCATGCTTGCACAGGCTCTTTACGGTAACCCAGATAACCTCCTCCTCGATGAGCCTACCAACGACCTCGACCTCGATACTGTTGAGTGGCTTGAGGACTTCCTTGCAAACTTCGAGCACACTGTGCTTGTCGTTTCACATGACCGTCACTTCCTCGATGCAGTATCTACTCACACAGTGGACATCGACTTCAACAAGGTGAACCTCTTCGCTGGTAACTACTCATTCTGGTACGAGTCTTCACAGCTTGCCCTCAAGCAGGCACAGAACCAGAAGGCTAAGGCTGAGGAAAAGAAGAAGGAACTTGAGGAGTTCATCCGTCGATTTGCAGCCAATGCTGCCAAGTCAAAGCAGACTACTTCACGTAAGAAGATGCTCGAGAAACTTAATGTTGACGAAATCACTCCTTCTACACGTAAGTACCCAGGCATCATCTTCCAGATGGAGCGTGAGGCAGGTAACCAGATTCTTGAGGTTGAAGGTCTCCGTGCTGTAGAGGAAGACGGAACAGTTCTCTTCGACAATCTCTCATTCACAGTGGAGAAGGGACAGAAGGTAGTGTTCCTCAGCCGTAATCCACGTGCCATGACTGCACTCTTCGAGATTATCAATGGCAATCGTCAGGCACAGGCAGGAACATTCAAGTGGGGTGTCACTATCACTACAGCATATCTTCCACTTGACAACACAGAGTTCTTCCAGTCAGACAAGAACCTCGTTGAGTGGCTCGGACAGTATGGCGAAGGTAATGACGTGTTCTTCAAGGGCTACCTCGGACGAATGCTCTTCTCTGGTGAGGAGGTGCTCAAGAAGGTCAACGTTCTTTCCGGAGGTGAGAAGATGCGTTGTATGATTGCACGTATGCAGTTGAAGAATGCCAACTGTCTCATCCTTGATACTCCAACCAACCACCTCGACCTTGAGAGTATTCAGGCGTTCAACAACAACCTCAAGCAGTTCAAGGGTAACGTCTTGTTTGCAAGTCATGACCACGAGTTCATCCAGACTGTTGCAAACCGTATCATCGAGCTTACTCCAAAGGGCTCTATCGACAAGCTCATGGAATATGACGAATATGTACACTCCGATGCAATCAAGGAATTGCGTCAGCAGATGTATAACTAATTATAAAAGCAAAAAGGCAAGCATTTCACGATGCTTGCCTTTTTTGTTTTATAATCAGATGTCAAATCTATCATTTCAAAGTGATGTCTTTATTGTCGTCAAATCCGTAAGCATAGATCATCGATTTGAGATTTGACTTTATGCCTACAGGAAGCTTGCGTCGAAGGATACTGGTAGGAGATCCTTGACGGAGTTGATGGTGTATGTGCCGTCCGTGCCGTAGAGCAGAACCTTGATAGGGGATTGTGACCTGTCTTCCGATTCGCTGAGAACTTGGCGGCATGCACCACATGGAGAGATAGGACGGCTTGTGAAGTTGCCGTCTGTGCCTCTTGCTGCTATGCATATGCACTTAACCTTTAGGTCTGGATATCGTGAGTTGGCGTAGAACATGGTTGTGCGCTCGGCACAGATACCAGAAGGGTAGGCTGAGTTCTCTTGGTTGCTACCTGTGACGATGGTGCCGTCTTCGAGCAAAACGGCTGCGCCTACGCAGAAGTGTGAGTATGGTGCATAGCTGCGGAATGTGGCTTCCTTGGCATTCTCCACGAGGGTGCTTTCTTCAGGAGTAAGTTCCTCCTGTTTCTTCTTGATTACAGAGATTGTTATGTTAAATTCTTCCATTTTCTTGTGAAAAATATATTTAATTGCCCAAAGATAGTGCATATATTTATATGTTTATATAGATTTTAATGAATTATTTCCTATCTTTGCGCAAAATAGCAATAATTTATCATCCAAATGTGCTTGGAGCACATCATTTTCTTCAATATGAATATTGCAAAGACTGTTTTCATGAGTTTGCTGGTGATGGTCGCATCACTTGCTAACGCCCAGAATCGTAATGGGGCGTATATGCGTTATATTGACCAGTACAAGCAGACGGCTATTGACCAGATGAACAGATACGGCATCCCTGCAAGTATCACGCTTGCACAGGCTCTGCTTGAGAGTGGTGCAGGTCAGAGTGACCTCGCCAAGCGCTCCAACAACCATTTCGGTATCAAGTGTGGTTCGGAATGGAATGGTCCTTCTGTGTCGCATGATGATGATAAGAAAGGGGAGTGTTTCCGTAAGTATAATTATGTAAGCGAGAGTTATGAGGATCATTCCAAGTTCTTGAAGCGTGACCGATATGCTCGTCTATATTCCCTCGAACCAGATGACTACAAGGGATGGGCAAAGGGTCTCAAGGCTTGTGGCTATGCCACTCTCTCAACCTATGCGGATAGGCTTATCCGCATAATAGAGGACTATGACCTTCATCAATATGACTATGCAACTGCTGACGTGGCAGATGCAGAGACAAACGTGTATGATGGTGATGGTTTCTCCTTTGAATATGATGAGTCGGGAACAAGCAAGTCACGTGGCAAGTATCAGCAGGGTAAATCCACTCGTTACACTCGTAATCGTGACACGCATCCAGTTTATTCTGTTAATGACCTGAAGTGTGTCATCGTGCGCAAAGGCGATACTTGGTATTCCATATCACGTGAGAAGGGTATTGACCTTCGCAAGCTCCTAAAGTATAATGAGGCAAAGGTGAACACCGTTCTTCCTGTAGGAATGAACGTGTTCCTCCAGAAGAAGCGTTCAAAGGCAGAGAAACAGTATCGTGGCTATTGGCACAAGGTACAGTTTGGCGAGACGATGTACACTATTTCGCAGAAGTACGGTATTCGTCAGAAGTATCTCTACAAGACTAATTTTAAGAAAAAGAATTTCGTCCCTCAAAGAGGGGATATACTCCTTATACGTAAACCGTAGGGAATTAGGAATGTGGAATGAGGAAATAGGAATGATGGAAACGAAAATTTAGAAAATTAAAGAAAATTTATTTTCAACACGGAGAGAAGTTAAGTGAAAAGTCAAGCTTACTCTGCTCGCTAATTGATTTTCAACACAGAGGGCACAGAGAACTCAGAGCGGAAATGTTTTCTTTTGTTTTCCTGTGTTTTACTTCCCTTTGGTCAGTGAGAGAAGTTCTTTTGTTTTTACTTCCCTTTGGTCAGTGAGACCGCTTCGCTTAGTTCTAATTGGCGCACGTGCGCAGTAAAATTGCAAATTCTAAGACAAAACAAAATTTTCTTCAATTTTACCTTCGGTGAGAAAAGTTCTAAATTTTCGTTTATGAAAAACGTTCATAGAAAGTTCTTGTGAAACTTGAAATAAAAAAAGAAGCGGTGGCACATGAGTGCTATCGCTTCTTTTTATTTGCTTTGTCTGTGTAACTCTGTTGATGTTTTACCCAACAGTTTCGATTTCTTCTGTCATATTAATTTCGTTGCCTTTGTTATCCTTGAAGATGTACTGAAGGAATCCCAAAGACTGGTCAGCAATAACATTCAAACCGAAACCATATTTCATCTTCCATCTGAACTTGAGACTGAAGAGTCCCTTGTTTATGTAAGCTGAAACGTATGGGTGAACGTAGAGCTTAAATTTCTTCATTCCAAGATTGTTCACGACATAGTCTATTTTGTTCTCCAGCGTGTCGGTGAAAAGTATGGATGACTTAATTGTGCCTTTGCCGAAGCAAGTAGGGCAAGTCTCTTCGACGTGTACATCCATTGCTGGTCGCACTCTCTGGCGAGTGATTTGCATCAAGCCGAATTTGCTGAGAGGGAGAATGTTGTGCCTTGCACGGTCATTCTTCATCAGTTCGGTCATGTGCTCGTAGAGCTTCTGTCTGTGCTCTGCTGAGTCCATGTCGATAAAGTCAACGACAATGATTCCTCCCATGTCTCGGAGTCGAAGCTGGCGTGCTAACTCTTCTGCTGCGCCCATGTTTACTTCGAAAGCGTTTGCTTCTTGTCCGTCAACGCCTCGTGAGCGGTTTCCACTGTTCACATCTACCACGTGTAGTGCTTCGGTGTGCTCGATTACGAGGTATGCTCCTCGTTTATAACTTACGGCTTTGCCTAATCCTGACTTTATCTGTTTGGTAACAGAGAAGTTGTCGAAAATCGGAACGTCTCCCTTGTAGAGCTTTACTATGCTCTCTCTTTCTGGAGCAATGAGCGACACATATTTCTTTACTTCCTTGTACACCTCTGCGTTGTTCACGTGGATACTTTCGTAAGAGGGATTGAAAAGGTCACGGAGCATTGATACTGTTCGGCCTGTCTCTTCGTGAACGAGAACTGGCAGGTCTGTGCTTTGCTGAATCTTCTCTATAGCATCGTTCCAGTTCTGTATGAGTACAGATAGCTCGTTGTTCAGTTCTGCTGCTCTTTTTCCTTCAGCTACCGTGCGCACGATGACGCCGAACTGGCGTGGCTTTATGCTCTGGATAAGCTGTTTCAGTCTTGTTCTTTCTTCCTTGGACTTAATCTTGGATGATACGGATACCTTGTCTGTGAAAGGTATAAGAACGAGGAATCGTCCAGCAAAGGATATTTCTCCCGTAAGTCGTGGTCCTTTGGTGTTAATCGGTTCCTTAGTGATTTGCACCATCACTTCCTGTCCAACTTCAAGAACGTTTTGTATGCTTCCTCCTTTTTCAAGGTCTGGCTGCTTGCCTGCCTTGTGCATAGGAACAAGTTTTTTCTTGTCGCTTGCAACTTGTCTCACATATTTCTCAAGGGAGAGAAACTGTGTTCCTAAATCTTGGTAATGCAGAAATGCCTCGCGTTCATGACCGACATCAACGAAACATGCATTGAGCGCAGGCATGATTTTCTTTACCTTTCCTGCGTAGATGTTGCCCACTGAGTATTTTGAATCCTGTCCTTCCTTCTGGAACTCGACCAGTCTCTGGTCTTCGAGGAGTGCAATGGTTACTTCCTTGGGCTGAACGTCGATAATAAGTTCGCTTGTCATTTTTGCTTTTTTTCTTTCTTTCCGCTTGCCTCCGTGTGGGTGGCTAACGGAATCGTCGTAACTTAAAAAAGACAAACCTTAAAGCAAGAACGTCCATTAAGGGTATCCTACTCTAACAGTTTGTCTTTTTCGCTCGTCTTTTTAGAACAAAGAACTACTTGCTCTTATGACGATTCTTTCTCAGTCTCTTCTTACGCTTGTGAGTAGAGATCTTGTGTCTTTTCTTCTTCTTACCGTTTGGCATAGTCCTTGAAAATTTAATTGTTTATAATAATTTGAATTTTTATCTCTTTTGTCGAATAATTGGGTGGCGTGTGTTGCCACTCGTAATTCAGCTTGCAAATATAGTACATTTTGATAACATGGAGAAATTTTTTTCTTAAAAATTCCATTTGACGGTCGTGTAACGGCTTTTTTAGTTGGATTGGAGGCGTGAAGGCTTGGCGCAGATTACATTTGAGCGAAACGATTCGTAGGACTTATGCTTTATTACTTTCATTTGGATGGTTCGGGAAAATACATATTTAACGTAATATTGTTTTGCTGCTATTTGAAATATGATTAACTTTGTTGTGAAAATAACTATTATAATGCGTCATGTGACGTTTTTATTATTAACTAACAGAGAAAATGGAAGAAATAAAGATTTATCGTTCTGGTCGTATCTTGTGGTCAGGTATTATTGTGTCCTTTGTAGTAGGAATACCTTTATCAATCATGTTTTATAATATTGAAAAAATAGAGGTTGCTTGTGGTATTATTATTGGATTTGTTACAAGCGATTTGTTTTTGCTTTATATGATTAGGAACTTGAAACGTAATCCTT
>JAFZVY010000010.1 GCA_017617575.1 Bacteroidaceae bacterium
CTTATGTTGATGATTCTGATACGATGACTCGTGGATTTTTTTCAAACATTGAAAATACTAAAGACAACTCTAGTTTTCTGTATAAATTTACGTCGAGTGACAAATTTGGAATTTGCTCTGTAGATGGAAAATATAATATGCCTCTTCCTGTTCAAGTTAAACAAGGCTTTGATGCAAGAAATACTGTCAGTCTGAATTGGAAGCCGAATTCGTACAACGACCTTGTTGATGGTGGACAATATATATTGTATTATCCATATAGTGAGGACGTTAGTAAGGGAATTTGTATTTTTAAACTTCAGAATGAGGAAAAATCAGTATGGAATTTTTATTATTCAAGGCAGAAGCAAATTGGTAATAATAATAGTTCAATAATTGCAAAAGAGAATAATTACTATATGTCTGAACCTTTTACATTACACAAAAATACTTTAAATCCGTTTAAGGGTATTAAAGTTAGCCCTGTTAGTTCTATTATTCACATTCAGATTAACTTACCTGAGGGTGAATATATTAGAGCGGGAATCGAGGATGCTGATGGTAAATACTCTCTTTGTTATTTAGCCTCAGCTATAAATGCTACAAATTGCATACAATTTTCGAAGTACAAAAACCTTTTACTACAGCTTGAAGATATGTATGTTGATGTAGATGAAGATAAGAAATTTCGTAAGTGTGATTTTTATATAGCAGCATATCCGGGCTCTACAAATAACTTCAAGGTCGTGGTGACAAATTCTGATGGTGTTACATATTATTCTAAAGATACTTATAGACTTAATCTAGAAGCTGGTAAGTGCTATTTTATAAATGATGTTACGCTTGATTATCCAAATGAAGAAGGATATGAATATGTTGACCTCGGATTGCCTTCTGGCTTGAAGTGGGCGACAATGAATGTTGGTGCTATATGTGTAAAGGACTATGGAGATTACTATGCTTGGGGTGAAACGGAATCCAAAAATACCTATAGTTGGGATACTTATAAATGGTATAACACAATAACAAAATCTATAAATAAATATGACGAAGATACGGAAGATTGCACTCTTGAACAAGATGATGATGTTGCGTGTCAAAATTGGGGAGGAAGGTGGCACACACCAACTATAAAGGATTTCCAAGAACTTATAAATAGTTGCTTCTGGGTATGGACAGAAGATTATTTGGATTCTGGCATAAGAGGTTATATTGTGTATAAAGCAAAATCTCCAAACGAAGCTGGACGATTTATAAGTGGACCTCGTGCTTTTACTGTCTCAGAAACATACTGGGAATATAGAATCGATGTTCCACATATATTCCTTCCTGATTGTGGTTGTATGATAGGCGATGATATTTTATATCCAGAAGATTATATTGATAGTAATGTATTTTATATGTCTTCTTCGCTTGGAAGCGATAGGAAAAAATGTCATCTTCTAAATTTAAGGTATGATGGATATGACTTGGATTGTGAATCCGAGCGCAGTAAAGGTTATGTTGTTCGTCCTGTTTTTAAATAACAGCGTAACAACATTTGTGTAAAATTAATTGTCTCAGGTGCAAAATAAATTTGCACCTGAGAATATCCATAATATAAAATACAATAGATAATGGAAAACAAAGAAATCTACAACAGCCCTTGTGTGACTGTTACATCTTCAAAATTGAGAACATCAATCCTTGCTGGTAGTAATGGTATTGGTGGCAAGAATACGGGTGAGGACTTCGAGTTCGGAAGCCGTGAGAGACAAATAGAAGTGCAAACGACTAATATTGACTGATATGAGACTAAGTAAATACCTTGTTGCGTTTTCTTGTCTGCTTGCATCATGTTCTGGAATTGATGAGATGAAGGAAACGGCATCTGATGGAGAAATCCGTCATGCTGTGGTTCGTATTGCTCCATATACGTTTGATGATGGCGAAACAAGAACTGGCTTGACATACAAGGACAATAAGATAACGTTCAGTTGGGATGATGACGAGACAATAGGCGTGTTTCCTATTGCTCCATATTCTGGTTCACAGGCATACAAGCATTTGGAACGAAGTGAGGATGATGGTCATGTAGCCGTGTTTGACGGAGCGGGCTGGAAGATTCGTCCTGAAGCCACGTATGCAGCCTATTATCCATATAATGGAAGCCTTACCTCTGAAACGACCTTTGACAAAATCCCTGTAAGCCTGAAGAGACAGGTACAGGATGGTTATAATAACCTTGCACACATCGGCAGAAACTATGACTATATGTGTGCAACGGCAACAGCTCCAAGAAGGGGAGACATAGAGTTCAACTTCAAGCATATTACTTCTATTGTCCAGCTTGAGGTTATCTTGCCTGAGCCTGGTGTGATTACGAATGTGATAATCTTTGACAAGCAGCATGAACAGGTGTTTGTTGATAGTGCCTTGATGAATGTACAGACACGTGAGATTACTCCTGTACACAAGTCTTCAATGGTGGAACTTGAGGTTAAGAATGGTACGGAGGCAAAGGCAAATGAAAAGGTATTGTTCTATGTTGTTATGTTGCCAAGAGACAGCCGTCCAGTAGATATAATCGTTGAAACGAAGGATGGTAAGTGCTACGAGACAAGCTACACACCAAAGGATATGAAGGTAGGATATGCTTATAGGTGGAGCGTTTCACCAGAGTATGCTGGTGAGCATATAGCTGTTGACCTTGGTCTTCCTTCTGGTACGAAGTGGGCAACTATGAATGTTGGCGCAAAGTCGGCTGATGAATATGGAAATTTTTATGCATGGGGTGAGACCTTGACGAAGGATTACTATGATTACAATCACAAGTGGGGAACGCTGAAGTGGAAGGATCCTTATGGCCGTTTTGCGCATTGTACGTTAAATGTAACTAAGTATTGTCAAGAAGATGGCTTAGACGTTCTGTCTCCCGAAGATGACGCTGTTACGCAGAATTGGGGCTCAAAATGGAGAATGCCTACGGTAGAGGAATGTTTGGAACTTGTAAATGAGTGCAAATATTCAATAGTGTATGACGATAATGTTACTTCTGTAAAAGGATTTATCGTCACAGGAAAAAATGGAAATACAATTTTCCTCCCTTTTGCAGGATGGTATGAACCTCAAGGTCATTATTGCGAAGGAGTATGGCTCCGTCTTTGGTCTTCAAGTTTGAATAAAGAAAAAATGGATTCGGCTTTTTGGTTGGGTAATGTGTGGATACCAAATGATTGGGAGAATCCTGATAGTTGGCAACCAGATAGTTTTGGAATAATTGATAATATTCGATGTCTAGGATGTCCTGTAAGGGCTGTATGTAAATGATAGTTATTGGCAGGGGGATTATAGTTAGGATGCTTGTACCTTTTATTTTGAGTATATTAAAACGTTTGAACGCTGCCTAAGCAGCGTTCAAACAATATTTAACGAACATCATGCATTTAATAGTCGTTATTTCATTATCTTTTCCAGTTTCTTTCTTGCAGAGTTGAAAGACTTGGCGTCGGACTTAGTTGCAAGTGTTTTTTCTGCCATCTCGATTAGTGTATTTCGTTGTGCTAAGGCTTGAACGGAAAGTCCGTCTGTTGGGGCTTTCTTGATGTTGTTTACAGCAATCGAGAGTTTTGACCATGACTCAAGGCGAGTACGTTCTGCATCTGTGATGTGTATCACGGAGCCGTGGCGTGGTGTGAACGTGCCTTTGGTTGGTGTGTCCTTGACGTATGTGAAACTTGTGAGGTCGCCCTTGCAGAACTGGTAGTGACCATTGGCATAGCAGTCGTACATCAGTATGTATTCATCAGAGTTGATGAGTGGGAACACACTTGAACCTTCGACAGGGAACTGTCCTGGCTTGTGGAGATACTTCCACTCTGTGGTGTAAGGACCTGTCACGTTCTTGCTTGTTGCCCTCATTATTCCTTGGTGAGTCTTCCAACCTCCATTAGGACCAAGTGGGTTGATGACTGAGCGTCCTTCGTCCTTAAAGAAAAGAACATATTCCTTGTTCTTCTTGTCATATACGATGTCTCCGTCGATGCTTGCCTTGCCAAAGTCGAAGAGTAGCTTTGGTGCGGACAAGTCCGTGAAGTCCTCGTTGGCGTATGAATAGAATAGTTTGAAGTATGGTTGGAAGAAACGCTTGTCGCTAGTTGGGTATTCCCAGTCGTGACGACCGATGCTATAGTAAACCATGTACTTCTTGGCTACAGGATCCCATATTGTCTGTGGTGCCCATACGGCATGTAGGTTGTCAGCATTTAATTCCTGAATGTTTGGGAATCGGGTAGGGAAGTCGATGGCTGTGTGCTGCCAATGGATGAGGTCTGTTGACTTCATGAGTATGAGACCGTCATTTGATTGCCATCCCTCGTTTGAACGCATGTCCGTAAGTACCATGTAGAATGTCTTTCCGTCTTCTGCGCGCATGATGTGTGGGTCACGTATGGATTTTTTAATGGCTATGGTATCGGATGCAACTACAGGACGGCCTTCGTTGAGGCTTGTGTAGTTGAAGCCGTCGTCGGAAAGTGCGAACCTAATCTGTTCTCCGTCTGGCGTGTTGTTTGCGAAAAATGCAAATAAGTAGGTTGTGTATTTCTGTGCAGAAATATGTCCTGTGAATAAACACAAGAGTGAAATAAGGATTGTTTTCTTCATAGATAGTTTGTTTCTGAAAAAAATAAAAGTTAAAGGACGATACTATTGTTGAAATAAATCGTCCTTTAACTTTATATTGCTTGTTATGTTTTTACTTCATAATCTTGATTGATGAACCATCAGAGAACTTGATGATGTTGATTCCCTTCTTGTATGAAGAAACCTTCTGACCGTCAAGTGTGTAGATTGCGCTTGTTGTAGCCTTTTTCTCTGTGTTCTTAACTGTCTCGATAGAAGTGGAAATATCGCTGAGGTCCTTTGACATTACGTCTGTGTCAGTCATTGCCTCCTGTATCTTCTCCTGTGAGAGAGCATAGTTGTAAAAGCGGAGGTCGTCGATATAACCCTTGAAGTTAGGGTCGCTATAGAACATGCTTCGACCGATGTAGTTGAGTGATGGAGCAACCTTTGAAGGGAATATTGTGAATTCCTTTGTGCCAATCTTGTTTCCATCAATGTACATTGTCACTTCTTCCTTTGCACCTTCTCCCTCACCAATCTTGTTGAATGTGATGGCAATGTGCTTCCATGAGTTTGCCTTCAATGTTGATGTTGAGAGGATTTGCTCGTCTCCATTATCCTTCATTACGAAGCGCATTTCACTACCGTTGGATGGTGTGAGGAAGATGTATTCGTTAGTGCTGTTGCCGAAGTCGAAGATACGCTGCCAAGAGTTGCCGCCTGACCATCTTGCCCACATCATGATAGTCATGTTGTCACGATTTGTGAGTGAGTGTGACACGTTCATGAATGTTGTCTGTGAAGAGAGGTTGAGACACTTTTCTCCAGATGTCTTGATTGCTCCTGAGTAAGAAGGTGTGCCGTATGCAGCCAAACCAATCTTGTTTACGGAGTTGTCGTTGAGATTGCCGTCAAACTGGTACTGAGCTAAGAGTGCGTCACCTTCAACTGTATTGCATGTTGATACCTCTGAAGCCTCGCCTCTTGTACCATTGTATGCAACAGGAACGATCTTGTAGTCGTATGTTCCTGGGAGAATAGTGTTATCGATGAAAGAACCGCCCTTTACAGAACGTGCAATAGTGTTGTAGTCGTTCTGTCCTGCTGTAGCACGAAGAACGTTGTATGTAACTGTTTCTTCCTCAATTGGAGTCCATGTAACTTGGATGCTTGAGTTGTAGCCAACTGTCTTGACTGTCTTGTCTGCCCATGTTGGAGCATTATTGTTTGCAAGGGCATCAAGAGGCATGAAACGCCACATATACATCTGCTTTGTAGCTTTGTTTGTAGATTCAGTTGGACATTCGCCAAGTGTTACTGAAGATGATGCAGACTTGGTGTCACACTTGAGAGCCTTGTTGCTAAGACCGCTTATGATGTACCAGCATCCTTCGCCTGCATACTTGAGATACCACTTCTCCTCAAGGTAACGCTTACCGTCGTGAGTGTAAACGATAGTTGTTGCGCCACTGTTGAGGTTGCAGTTGAGTACGTTAAGGAATCTCTTGTCATTATTGTTCAACATGAATGACCATCCGCAGATGTCACCATCAGCATCAGTCTTTGAGAGAGGCTTAACTACCCATTGCTGATTAGTTGCATTTGTCTTTCTTGCGTTTGTCCTTACTGTTGCTGCGTTCTGAGGAGTTGTCTCTGAAGTTGAGAGCAATCCCTTGCCGTTGTAACTCATAATCTGGTAAGTACCATTGATATACTCCTGTGGAACATCTTCTCCGTATGTGATGTCGATAAGCTTTTCTGCATTAATCTGACCATTCTGGTAGCCTGTACCTCCAGGCATGTCTACGATGTACTCACGTGTTGGACCAAAGCCGTTAAAGTACACATCTTTATTTTTAGATACAAGACTATATTGAGCATTGTTTGCCTGACGCTCGGAGCTACCAAGGTAAGCATGAACCTCATTGTACTTGTCGTTTCTGTAAACGGCACCAGTTGTCCATGTTCCTCTGTCTTCGCCATATCCAAGTCTCACACCTTCGTTTGAGTCCTTGCAGAACTGGCCTCTTGCGCGACCGTCGAATCCCCACCAGATTCCAGTAGTCATACCATACTCTGCGCCTACGATTGCTTCTCCTACATTGTGAAGCTCGTCGGCAGTAGCTAACTTGCCGTCTTTCACTACAGTAGAGAAGAAGTTGGCGTAGTTGTCAAAGCTACCTGCCAACTGGTGAGTGTTACCCTCGTCAAGGTAGTCTTTGAGTGCGTTGTACCAAGGCAGTGCGCGGTCACAGTTGAGTGTGTTACCACCACAAACTCTAATACCATCGAAGAATGAGTCTTCTTTTATAAGTTTTGCGATTGCATAGAAATCCTTCATTCCGTCCTCTTCGCTACCATAATACTGATGCCAGTCTGTGTAGTCTGACTCGTTGAAAGGTGAAACGCTGATGACTGTAAGTCCCTGTGACTGACAGTACTGAACAGAAGCCTTGATGAGCTTGTACCATTCTTCTGGCTTGCCACCGTAGTTGTTCTTACCTGTGAAGTCTCTGTTCTTGCCACAAACACCCTTGCTGTCAACCTCAAGGAACAATACCTCATGATCACAGTTGAGATTGATCTGCTTTGTTCCTGTTGTTTTAATCATGTTGATACGTTGCAGCATTCTCGCTTTCTGGCGTGCTGACAATGTATAGGTACCATCCCCGTTGTCTGTCACGAGGTCAATTGGCTGGAAGCTCACACGTCCAGTCTTGAGATGCTCCTTGCCAATGTGTGCGATACCACGATTAACGTTGAAATCCCAGTCCCATGCGGTATCCATACCCCATGTAACGTGGAATGGCTTGCCCTCTGATTCAACATCAAAAGGAATAGCACAATTTGAAATCTTGTAAGCGTTGAGATAATCCGTTCCTGTCTGTGCGTTTGCGTTGTTTAACATCACCTGTGATACAGACAGAACCACTAATGTTCTGAATACTTTGTTCATGTGGAAAATTATTTGTTAGTATAATCGCTGCAAAGATACCGCTTTTTCATTTAATACGACAAAGACTTTTGCGCTAAAAGCGAATTCAACGGTAGTTTTAATTTGAAAATGTATTTTAAATGCCCAGTTTTTTACTTGTTGGTAACTTTTTTGTTAATAGTTGGTCAATTCTTGCTTTTTTTGTATGTTTTATGTGCTCAAATTGAGAAATAGTTCTTATATTTGCATTCGATTTGGTGATGGTGGCGAAAAAACACCTAAAGGGGTGGTAATCGTTTGAGATGTTTTTTCATCACGATATTTTCCTGCATGGGGTTTATGCATTGCGATGCAACACGCGGACGAATTGCGGAAATAGCACTTATTGTAATAACAGAAGTTAAGTATTTTTTAATATAATAAAGAATTCAGAATGGGATATTTGAGTAGACATAATGTTCATCGCGTATTCTTATCGTCACTCTTTTTCATTATAGCATCTTTCATGGCTTGTGTTAAGGCTCAAGTCGTGGATGATACAATGCACGTTATTTACGCAAAGCAAGCAGATCGTATTGCTATTAGAACAAACCCAATTACTTGGGCTCTTCAGTGTCCTAATATCGGTTTTGAATATGCAGTTCGTCCGGAAAACTGGAATAGATGGACTGTTGGACTTAATGTCATGGGTCGTTGGAAGGGTTCCAACACTTTTAATCCAGCAACAGTATTCAACCTTAACGAAATCCGTTTTGATTTTAAGAATTATTGGCGTGAGCGCTTCGTTCGTGGCGAAGGTGCCCATGCCCTTGATGGTAATACAGATCCACACAAGAAGTGGATTGACAAGTTGTTCTCTCTTCGTAGAAAGAACTTCTACAATGAGGCAGACCCAAAGCACACTTATCCTTACCTCAAGCACCCAACAATAGTTTTCTATCGTGGTATTTACGGTAGTTTCGACAAGTTCTCTGCTAAGTTTAGCGGAATAGGTTATCAGGGAACTGCTATTTCTGTTGGTGGAACTTATGGTATCGTTCGTACCCTCCACGAGTATGAGAAAGCTGGACGCTTGGATATGGAACTTGGACTTAGTGCAGGTTGGATTTTCCTTCCAGAGTGTCAGGAGTACTCACTTAACCGTATTACTAATTCGTACGTACGCGAGGGTGAGAAATATAGCAAGTTTATTCCATTCCCAGTGGTTACAGACCTTCGTGTAGGTTTTGTTTACCACTTTGGTAAGATGCCACTTTCTCAGCAGTATCGTTGGAGATACGATGCTGATAGCGCATTCCACGTGTTGGTTGACTCTTTGGCTGCTGATCGTCAGGCTAAGTGGGAACAGAAGCAGATTGATAAGAGCTATGCTCTCTACATCAAGCCTGTTAAGACTATCATCGCTGATGCTCGTAAGACTTTGAACAGTTGGCCTGATTCGTTGTACTCTTATCCTCGTATGGTACTCGAAAGAGCTATCGAGCAGGCTGTACGTGACTCTAGTGAAATTCTCCCTCCAGTGTATGTTAACAAGGGCATCGTTTATGATAAGGATGCTGATATGAAGATTGACATCATCAAGCGTGAGTTGGATTACTATCGTAACCGTGCAGCATCATACGTTGCAAAGGAAGAACGTATTAAGTTTGTTGCAGACTCACTCTATAGAGATTCTGTTCAGCGAGTAATCGATGACTCTATCTCTGTAATGAAGCGTAATAAGTTTGTTGCGGACTCTCTCCGTAAGGATTCTTTAGGAAATGCGAAGAGATTAAAGTTTGTGAACGACTCAATTTATAAGGATTCTGTAAAGAGGGCTAAGGAAGCTTTGTCTGACTCTCTCAAGGCTGCTAAACTTGAAGCAAGAGAGAGAACGGCAGAAGGTTTGGATTCTCTCGCAACTGGTGAGGCAACAGACCTTACACCAGATAATAATGGCGAGGAAGTTGTTCCAATAGAGCAGGATGAAGAAAATACTGCAGAGGAATCAACAGAACAGCCTGTTGCTGAAGACCAGTCTCCAACGGAAGAGCAATCTTCCGAGGAGTCTTCAGAAGAAAGCCAATCTTCAGACCAGCCTGTGGCAGAGGAGCAGACTTCTACTCCTACTGAAGAAAATACGGAATCGCAGGATAATGGAGGTGGAAATGATGACAGTGCATCAAACACAGAGTCTGAGCAGGATAACTCAAATGGTGAGAGTGAGCAGACTGAGACCTCAAACGAGAGTGAAAACAATGGTAATGAAGAATAAAATCTGAGGAGACATAAAGATGAACTTTATATATAATAATATAAAAGGTGTAATTGGAGCAATCTGCATGATGTCGGTGCTCTTCTCAAGTTACTCTTGTAGTCAGGGAACCGACGAAGAACTTATCTCAAAGGATTTGGATGCTTTACGTATGGAGATCTATCCAAAGGGTTGTATTTTCTATATAGAAGATACTTTGGATAACAAACCAGAGGAGATGATGTTCCTTATCAACCGTGTCCTCAAGACTTGGGGTACTGCATTTACTTGTGGTTTTGAAGCAGAACAAGAGAACTATGAGTATATTGGTGACATCATTATGCCACGTGGCGATGATGATGAAATCAGACTTGTTGCAGGAACATACCATGCTGTATGTTACACTTATGATGAGGATGCTTTTGAATATGATGATGTCGATAGATTCTTGTTCTTTGGCAAACGTGTTAATCAGATTGGTGTAGAATATAAGGTTGGAGAGACTGGTATCATAAACAAGCCTGCAAGATTGTTCTCTGCATATCTTGACAACTATAAGGTTGATGAGTTTTTGGATGGCGATTATTTTAGTATGGACCCAGAATGCTTGACACAACGTTATGTTTGGGAATTCTATGTTAAGAAAACTGATGCCATGGCTCGTATTGATGCTGTTGAGGCTGAAATAGATGGCGTTCCTGTTTATGCTGACTTGCGTACACAAGAATTTGATGCAAGTAGAATCGCAAAGGTCAAGGCTTTTGGTGTTATGTCTCATGAAGATAGTTTCGAGGCTGGCGTAGATACTGTTCGTCTTAGTGTTGATGTATTGCCACTTGTTGCTCCTTCACATATTAAGAAGCTTAGCTTGGGAGAAGGTAGTGTCGGTAATATGAATGTTCGTATGACTATCACTAGTAAGGATGGTAAGTCAAGGGATTGGCTTATTCGTCACCGCATGGATGAGCTTGACTCAATTCCTGTTTATGATTTGCATGACGATATGATACATATTTCCAAGAAGACAAGTGCTCCTGATGTATGGGAGTATAAGATTGAGGATGATATTCTTGTAAACCGAGATACAATCACTTCTCGTCGTTATGGTAAGTGGCAGGTCATAAAATAAAATATATTGGACATTAGGAATATGAAGAAATATATACTTTCGTTGATTATTGCATTTGCAACGTCAGTAGGTATGCGTGCACAGATGTGTGCTATCAATGCTGATGCCGTTTGGTGTTTGGCGGGTGTGCCTAATTTGGGTGTCGAGATAGGTACAGGTAACGCAACTTCCTTGGCGTTCAATGCCTTCGGTGGTTATAAGCCTTTGGGAATGGATGCCAAGTTTGCAGGTGTACAGCCAGAGTTCCGTTATTGGTTGTCTGGACGTTCTATGCACCAGCAGTTTATTGGTATTGGCGGACTTGCAACATCATTCAAGTATCCTATAGGTGGAAAGGTTTATGATGGATATGCTCTTGGCGCTGGTGTTACATTTGGTTATGCCTTAAAGATGTCAAAGAGATGGGTGCTCACTTTTCACGGAAGTTGTGGTATGCTCTTCTATGAACAGAAAGAATATTTTGTAGGGGATGATTACGATAATCCTGTTTTTGGATTGGTTAAAGCTAATGCATCAGGTTATAATATTTTGCCAACAAACCTTGGTGTGACATTCTCATATATTATTCATTAATCAGGAAATTATCATTATGGCATTATATAAAGGTTGTTCAAGATTTACTTCTATAATTATTGCAGTTTTGACTTTCTTCTGTTTGGGAATGAATGATGTCAAAGCTCAGAATGTTGTAGTAAAAGGTAAGATTATTGTTTCCAACAGTTCGGGAGAGGTTAGTACTCTTGAGGCTGAGGGTTATAAGGTGTGGTATTTCTGGACAAAGGATGCTGCTAATGACTTCGTGAAGAAGTATCATGATTATCAGGCTGCACGTAAGGCTGAAGGTGTGAGCTCATTCACAACTGAGCCTGGAAGTAAGGGTGAATTCCAGATTCCACTTCCTGTAGGTGCTTGTCTCGTTGTTTATAATACTGACTCATACGCTCCGCTGCCAATCATTCAGATTTCTGAGAAGAATGCCAGCAATATTGTTATCAAGATTCTTAATGATAACATCATGTTGCAGGAAACGGTAGTCGAGGCTCGTCAGAAAGAGTCTGTCAAGATTAACAAGGGTAAGACTCGTGGATATGGTAATAAGCTTACATTCTCAGTTGCTTTCGATTTCCCTTCTGAGTTCTGTAAGTCTGAGTCACGTCTCTTTGTGTCTCCAGCCGCTATCGACTGTATGACAGAAGATACAGTTGCTTTCCTCAAGCCATTCGTTGTGGATGGTGAAGAGTATCATAAGATTCAGGATAGGCGTATGCTTTTCGACTTTATGAATGTCGATCCTGTTGCGCCTCACTATAAGGATTCTGTTAAGGTAACTGATGATTTCAAGGTACCTTTGACAATCAAGGATGGTGAACCTCTTAGCGTTAAGGTTCCTATCGAATTTACAAAGCCAGACCCAAAGAAGAACTATAGTTGTCAGGGTAGTGCAATCCTTGAAGACTATACTCATAAGATTCTTAGTATGTCTGACGAGTTTGGTTCTTGTAATACTTCAAACCCATTCAAGTTCCTTGACTTTAACTTGCCAGGAACAGAAATTGAACTTACTCGTGAGTTCTATGAGCCACCTACAGCAGGTATGCACGATGTGCCTCGTGACCTTCCTGTACGATTCGTTACTGGTAAGGCTGAGATGGTGCAGGATGAAGAGAATATTGCTCTCTTCGATAAGTTGGCTAAGGAATTGAAGTCATATGGTGACAAGATTATCCGTATTTCTATTATGGGTACATCTTCTCCTGAAGGTTCTGCCGACAAGAACCAGCGACTCGCGCGTGAGCGTGCTGAGTTCGCCATGGCTCAGGTAAGAAGTCGTATCAATACACGTAAGATTCAGGTTCCACCAGCAACTGCCATGGTATATACATGGAAGGATGTTGTGACAGAGCTTAATAATAGAGCAAAGCAGGAGAAGGATACTATCCAGCGTCAGCTTATCGAGTTCATGAGCACTAAGGTGAATGGCTTGATTGAGTCTGGTAAGGAAAACTCTATTTATGGTGAGTTCCGTAATGACTCTCTCTTCAATGCCGTGCTTTCAAGTATGCGTGTCATGAAGTGTAGTTATACTTATCAGGAGGAGAAGATTCTCTCTGCAGAGGATGCCGTTGAAGCTTACTATCATGATGAGCGTTATGCTCCAGGTGGTGAACGTTCATTCGCAAACGGTGACTACTACAACCTCTTGAATAGTATTGAAAATCCAAAGGACCAGCGTGATATCGTTTACCGTGCTTGGGAATTTGTTTCTTTGCAACCAGGTTTTAGGTTCAAGCCTTTTGCTGCTTATCTTGCAAACCGTATTGCTATGTATAATATGGAGGTTGAAAATGGAGATACAACAGTTCTCTATCCATTCCTTCGTGAAGATATAAATGGTGTTGACCGTAAGACAACAATCAGTTTTAACGACCCAACACTTTGGACAGTAAACCGTAAGGAGCTTGTTGCTAACCAAGCTATCATGCTTCTTAAGAAGGGTTACATTGACCATGCAACATTCTGGATGGACAAGCTTCCAGACAATATGGAGATTAAGCAGTCCCTCAAGCTCTATCGCGACATGATTGACGTGGTACTTCGTTGGGATGACCCAGACCTTTCAGATGCTGCAAAGGAGCATGGTAAGAAATGTATCGAGCACATTATGTCGTTGAGCCCTGTTAACAAGGCAATTCTTATGACAGAGTTGAAGGCAGAGTTGGATTACAAGGATGAAGATGTTCTTCCAGCTATCGAGGCTCTTCCAGATGACGATGCAAGAAAATGGTATCTTATGGGTGAACTTGTTGCTGCTGGTGCAGGTACACAGGCAGACAAGGAAGTGATGCCAAGCAATGGTGGTGCAGCTTTCGAGGACTATGGTACAGGTTATGTTCCAATGTCTGAAGAAGAAGAGGATGCACTTATGGCAAAAAGCCAGAATGAGTGGAAGGAGTGGAATATTAAGCGTGAGGCTTATGAAAAGATAAAGGCTGA
>JAFZVY010000151.1 GCA_017617575.1 Bacteroidaceae bacterium
AAAATTAAAAATTAAAAATTAAAAACTAAGCGAAGCGATTTCTCTGACCGAAGGGAAGAAACAAAGACTTACAAGTTCTATCTGACCGTAAGGAAGGAATTAAGATTTATGATTCACAAGTTCGCTCAATTCATTAAGACGAATGAAATGATAGGATTATACCAATAAGATAAAAATATAAGAACAAAACATAACCGTCTCACAGGCCGAAGGGAAGAAATTAAGCAAAAAATACTATCTTTGCGGAGATTATACTAATCATTAACTTAACCAATCAATTATTTTAGATGAAAAGATTTATGATTTTAGCATTATTGGTAGTTGGATTACCAATAATGGCACAGAACACAAATGAAGGGCAGGCACGACGAAGACCACAATGGCATTTTGACACGAGGAATCCGAATGCACACGACCCTGTGATGGCTAAGGGTGAGGATGGCAGGTTCTACTGTTTCATGACTGGCATGAACGTGGGTGTAATGTCAAGTGCAGACATGAAGGAATGGCAAATGGAGCCTCCTGCACTCAATGAGACACCTGCATGGGCTATGGACACAGTACAGGGCTACAAGGGACACACCTGGGCTCCTGACATCAGCTTTCATAATGGACAATGGTACCTATATTATTCCTGCTCCACATTCGGCAAGAATGGTAGTGCGATAGGTTTGGCTACAAACAAGACTCTCGACCCTAAGTCGCCTGACTTCTGCTGGGAGGACAAGGGCATGGTCATAGCGTCACACCGCAAGAAGGACAACTGGAACGCCATAGACCCGAACCTCATAGTGGACAGCAAGGGGCAGCCTTACCTCACGTTCGGCTCTTTCTGGGACGGCATACAGCTCGTCAAGTTGTCGAAGGATGATTTCCGCACTCCTACTTCAAAGCCTGTGACTATTGCTCGCCGAGTGGATAGGCGCATAAGCCTGAAGGAGATGAACAACGAGGCTAACTTCACGGTTGAGGGTGGCAACACCATAGAGGCTGGAGAAAATGCCATCGAGGCTCCTTTCATCTTCTACCACAATGGTTACTACTACCTCTTCGTGAGTTTCGACTATTGTTGCCGTGGACAGGCTTCAACATACAAGACGGTATATGGTCGTTCAAAGAAGGTGACAGGTCCATACGTAGATAAGGACGGAAAGCGTATGGAATATGGTGGCGGAACACTCCTCTATGGTCCTGACGAGACATACTTCGGCGTGGGACATAGTGCAGCCTACGAGTTTGACGGCAAATGTTATTTCGTGTCACACGCATACGTGAAAGACCAGAACGGAGCTGCAAAGTTATTCATTCGCCCTCTTGACTTTGACAAGGACGGATGGATTAAGTGATAATTCATAATGCATAATTCACAATTCATAATTGATATAAAGAAAGGGGCGCACATTAGCGTCCCTTTCTTTATCTTCACTTTGCTGAATCTGGTAACTTGAAAATTATTGGCAATGTGTATTTACATCTTACATACAAACCTCGTTGTCTTGCAGGATTCCACTTTGGCATAGACTTTACAAGTCTGATTGCTTCCTTATCAAATTCAGTATTGACAGAGCGAATAACCTTTAAGTCACTTAAAGAACCATCATTCTCAACAATAAAAGAAAGGATTACCATTCCTGCTTTCTTCTCCTTGAGACATTCCTCTGGGTAAACCATCTCTTTCTGAATATAGTTTCTTAGTTCTTTATCACCGCCAGGGAACTCTGGCGTAATCTCAGTAATGTCAAAAAGTTCACCACCATCAGGAATATTCTTAACGTATTCCTTTGTAAAAATCTCAATAACACCATTCTTATACTCTTCGTTATCTCCATATACTTTCTTTATAGTCTCTGGATTTTTAAGTACGTTGATATGGTCAATAGAGTTTTTGTCTATCTTGCTAATGTCGTTACATCTCACACGATCAACGAAAATAACAGGATTTTCACCTACAGATGAAAACATCTTAACAAGACTTGCCCCATCCTTTACTTCGGAAATACTAACATCAGTAGAATCCGCAACTTCCTTATTTTGCTTAGAGGCATCAGATATCTCAGCCATAGCAATCTCTAGTTCATTAACATTATCCTTGTCAGAAATGCTAACGTCATTGGTTTCCGCAACGGCATCAATCATCTCAGACACGGCATCAACCATTGGAGTTGATTCACTTACAGCCTCCTCTATAGGAGCGATAAACTCAGGTGTGGCAAATGCGCTGAGGGCAACGAGTGCCACTGGGATGATGTACAAAGCCTTTGTACGCATCCACGGATTAGATTTTTTACTTACCATCATAGTAATTCTTTTTTTAAGTAAACTGTGATTAAAGCTATTGGCAAAGGCGTAGGAACTGGAGCCAACAGCTTTCTTTATTAATAATAATTGATATCTATGTGCATCGACACCGCTCGCGAGTACGGCATCATCAGCTTCATATTCATGTACGTCCCTAAGTGAACCGACGAGAATCCATGACAACGGATTGCACCACTGAATGACCTCACAGATGTTCACAAGGATAATATCAAGCGAATGGTAGTTCACTATATGTCCCATCTCATGCCGGATGATGACCTGCGCATTCTCCTCATAGTCGTTCTCACTAATGACAATCGTATTAAACCAACTGAATGGGGTAATATCGCCAGCATGGCAATAGATACGAACGCCATCCTTGCGTTCCGTCCACAGCACACCCCGATGAATGGTGCGGTAGAGCATTGCAAGCTGAACCAGCTTGACGAGGATAGTAACCACCATACCTATTAGATATATCCATCCTGCCACTGCCCACCAGTTGACGGAACTGAGGAAACTCGTTTCCTCCGACGTCACCTCACCTGCATCTGCCACGTCAACATCATCGATGACATACACAGGTATGCCTACATCCACTATTCCCACTCCCTGTTCCTCAGCCGTGAACAGGTTAAGCGACAAGATATGCACGTCGCACAGTGGCAAGACAAGTGACAGGACGACTATCACCAACAGCACCACCCTATTGAATCGGAAGAACGATTCATTTCTTAGCATCAGCAAGAATGGTATGTACATTATGCTGAGCAATATCATCGATTTAATTGCGTAAAAGAACATATTAAAATATTATTAGCCCCCCACCCCCCGAAGGGGGCGACTATCCAGAATAGATGGGGCTGTTAATTTTCAATTATCAATTAGCCCGGATGGCCACCCCCTTTGGGGGCTGGGGGGCTACTCACCATTTTCATTATTTCCTTCATCTCATCAGGGGAAATCTTTTCCTCCTTAATGAAGAAGCTGACCAAAGAGTGGAACGAACCACCGAAGTAGTTATTCTTCACCTCGTTCATCACCCTACTCCTGTAGGCATCACGCGAGATGGTAGGAACAAAGAACAAAGTCTTACCCTCGTTCTCACGCTTCTCCGAGCGTACGAAACCCTTCTCCGTCAATATCTTGAGGAACGTGGCAGTAGTGGTGTAAGCAGGTACAGGCTCAGGATACTGAGAAAGGACGTCACGCACGGAACCGCCATTCTCTCCGAGTTCCCAGAGATAGTTCATTATCTCCATCTCGGCCTTCGTAAGTGTTATATCGTCTCTTGTCTTTTTCATTTACTAATGTTTTAGTTTTGACGCTGCAAATATATTACTAATCTTTTAATAATACCAAATAAAATCTACTAAATCTTTCGTTTTTCATGATTTTTTAACATTCTTTATTAGTAATAGCAGACCCTCGCCCCTGCCCTCCCCCTAAATGGGGAGGGAGAAGTTACCCCATCGCTCATTTGCTCTAACAAGAATCTCCATATATATAATATGTGAAAGTCAAGCACAAATAAGCGACAGAGTAACTACTCCCCTCCATTAAGGGAGGGGTCGGGGGAGGGTCCGTTCTTCTTTTTTTTCATTCGCCCACTCTTCTTGAGAGCTTCAGCAAGTATCCACTGAATCTGTCCGTTCGTGGAACGGAACTCATCAGCAGCCCACGCCTCAATGGCATCCATCATCGTGGAATCAAGACGAAGAATAAAGTTCTTTGTTTTTGCCATAATATCAGTATTTTATATTTGGTGCAGTATAGCGTGCTTTCTCCGACTTCAGATACTCCAGAAATTCGGATGCTGAACCTGAGTAGTCATCATAGTCAATCTGGTACTTGCCATAGGACTGAACATGAAACTTCTGACAGAACCTTGCAAAGGCATTACCGACACCCTCCTTGCCTCCTGCGTCCTTCAACAATATCCTAATGCGTCCCTTACGCTCCTCCCTAAAGCCATCAATTCTATCCCACGTAATCAAGTCACGATGGTGGATGATTCCCTCCTCCGTCACGGCAATAGGCATCCTACGAGTAATAAGATACCATAGGAACATACCGAGTAGAGCGACAAACAGCGCCACAAAAAGAGCAAGAATCACCCACATGATAATCGGTGCTTCGCCACATTCATGTATCTTCCTTTGTATTTTCAAGATAAAACTTCCAACCATCACACCCGCCAAAAGTACAGCTGAAATTTTCTTGACAAATATATTCTTTCTAAATTCAAGCATAATTCTGAGTTTTTAAGTTTCTAAGTTATCAACGAGGAAATCGCTCCAGAGGAGCGGACGAAGAAAAAACAGATAAAAACAATTAAAACAGATAAAAACATTTTTCTGAACCCGTCGCTAATGGCGACTAAATTACCAACCTTACCATAATTCTTTTAGCATAAATTATCATATAATTGACCACGAATTGTCATTAATTTATTTATGTCAAATTGCTATTAAATATTTATGAATATTCGTGGCAAATTCATGACAATTAATGCCTAAAAAAAGTGGTAATTTAGCCAGCAACGCTGGCGGGTTCAGTTAAGTATTTTCGTTAGTTCAAATATGGAATGCGGACAATCCATTCCTAATTACTTCCCTTCGGTCAGTGAGACCGCTTCGCTTAGTTCCTCATTCCTAATTCGTTTTAGTGGTTCAGCGTACCGCTGTTAATCACAGGCTGTGCAGGTTCATCAGCACAGAGGACGACGAGAAGGTTGCTGACCATGGCTGCCTTCTTCTCTTCGTCAAGCTCGACGATAGATTCCTCAGAGAGCTTGTCGAGAGCAAGCTTAACCATTGACACGGCACCGTCCACAATCTTCTCACGAGCTGTGATGATGGCAGCAGCCTGTTGGCGACGAAGCATGACGGCAGCAATCTCTGGAGCATAAGCAAGATAATTGATGCGAGCCTCCATAACCTCAAGACCAGCCATCTCAAGACGCTCGTTGAGCTTAGCAGTGAGCACCTCATTTATCTCGGCAGAACCGTCACGGAGTGTTATCTCGTTACCGTTGTTATCCTCATTGTCATAGGCATACATACCAGCCACCTCACGGAGAGCAGAGTCACTCTGGATAGCCACGAACTTCTCAAACTTATTCATACGAGCAGCGGCAGAAGCACCTACCTGATTGGCGTTGCTCACATCCGTGTCGATGTCGAATATAGCCTTGTATGTATCCTTGAGTCTCCATACCACCACGAGACCGATAAGCACAGGGTTACCAGCCTTGTCGTTCACCTTGATAGGATCGGCATTAAGGTTACGCGCACGAAGGCTCACGTTCTTCACGCTCATGAAAGGGTTAAGCCAGTAGAAACCATTCTTGCGGAACGTACCAACGTACTTACCGAAGAACGTCATGACCTTTGCCTCATTAGGCTCAAGCATAGAGAATCCGCAAGAGCAGATGATGGCAACGATAAGGAGGAGGACAGCAAAGGCAGCATACACGCCAGACTCACCTACAATAGCCAACAATATAGACAATACTACGCTTGCCCAGAGCACGATGTCAATAACTATCATAAGGAAGCCATTTAATGAACCACCCTTAAACTCAAATTCACCAGTTTGTTTTTTTGTTTCCATAATAATTAATTTTTTGATGTTAGTTTTATTTTGTTGTATATTATTTGATGTATTAAAGAGGAGTAAACTTCGTGGAGTAAAAAGGAGTAAAAAGACGATACTCCATTTATCCCCCCCCTTTTTTACCACAAAAAAGCAGTAAAAAAAAGATATCATTTTGATATCACTTTGCAAATGTATTTTGCTTATTCTTTACCACCAAATAATTCGTGTAAAAAAACATCAAGAGCCACAAAAATATGTCGTAGAGCATTATTTTTAGCATTATTCCCCCTATTTTTGCAAAATGGAGATTGCAAAATGAGGAGTTTCTAACCTATTCCTCCATTATTGGGATGGGGCTGGTTACTCAAAATACTCTTAGTGTAAGAGTGTTCAAAAAAACAAGCGTCTCAGATGATTCTCTACATATAAGGAGAGATGTACAATGAACAGAGAAATGATTATTTTTTCTCTTATCTATGCATTTTAGACGTTGTACTGCATAAAAAAGTAACTTTTTTATGCAGTACAAGTGATTTATTGCAGATTTTTATATGTTTTTGTGTCAAAGATATGGGATATGGATGGGGAAAAATATACAATAAAATATACAGGACACCCATATCTCCCGAATGAGAGGTATTGGTGTCGCGATGTATTTGTCCGACGTCATCGGATTTTTCTTGACGTGATGCAAAAATTCATCTCAAAGCTCCTCCCACTTGTGGAGGTTGTGAGTGGGCTTCCCTACTTAGTCAGTACTACGTCAGTACTTAGTCTCATCTTTATCACCTCTTCATCATTGGAGCAGAAGTCGTGACAGATGACTGCCACGATAATGGACAGTTGCCCTCTGCCCTCCCCCCGATTCTGCATCATGATTGGCAATAATGCCACACATTCACTTCCCAATATGGGCTTGGAACAGAAATTGCGAAGCACAAATATATGCGCCAAGTATAGGGGAAAGTATCGGAACAAAGGGAATTGCATGTCTTTTGACAGCCTGTGAGAGCTATAATCAGCCCCTTTCTGTCCCCTTGCCGAGTGGTGGCATCTTAGGGGAAACGGTCTTACTGATATCGTATTTCATTATAAATCTGCTTTTTAGATTAAACATAAAGATTGTCTGCGTTTCAGTTTCAGTTGTTTCAGTTGCTTTTTCAAGCGTTTC
>JAFZVY010000152.1 GCA_017617575.1 Bacteroidaceae bacterium
TTCTTAATAGCACGCTCGATGTTATCCTTCGGCATGTTCTCACGCTTTGCGTTGGCAATGATAGCACGCAATGCGGGATTGTTCTCTGGTTCTGGACCACCAGCCTTAACGGCGATAGCAATCTGCTTACCAATCTTTGTAAATGTCTTGGCCATATGGCCCCATCGCTTAAGCTTTGTAGCTTTACGATATTCAAATGCTCTTCCCATTGTTAATTCTTATTATGTACTTTTGTCCTTATTTCAAATAATTATCTCAGTTCAGCATTAAGTTGCTTCTTAATGTTGGCGATGAGCTTCTGCATGATAGCATCAATCTGCTTGTCGCCCATGGTTTTCTCCTCGTCCTGAAGAATGAAGTTAACAGCATACGACTTCTTACCTGCTGGCAATTTGTCGCCTTCGTAAACGTCGAACAGTTCAACTTTCTTAAGAAGCTTCTTCTCTGTCTGACGTGCAATCTGCTCAATCTGAGCAAATTCTACACTGTTATCTACAAGTAAGGCCAAATCACGACTTACAGCTGGGAACTTGGGGACTTCTGTATAAAGAACCTCGTTCTTCTTGATAACCTTCATCAGTGCTGTCCAATTAAGCTCTGCATAGTAAACTGGCGCATCAAGGCCGAACTGTTTCAGCAGTTTTTTGGCGATGATGCCCATCTCTATAAGTTTCTTTCCGCCACGATTCTCGATAGTGAGGCCGGCTGAGAAGATATCGTTTTCAGTCTTCTTGCGTACAATCATTCCAGACTTCACACCAATTCTGCGAAGAATGTTCTCAACATATGCACTCAACTCATAGAAATTACTATCCTCATTAGCATGAGCCCAAGAACCCTCAACGCGTTTACCTGTAATCCACAAGCCACAATGATACTGCTCCTTGTAAGCCTGCATTGGATCGTCTTCGTTTTGTTTGGCTGGATCGAATGTATAGACATTACCAAATTCGAAGAAGCGCAGGTTCTGACGTTTGCGGTTAACGTTGTGCTGAACACTCTCCAAACCACCAAACAGCAGAGTCTGACGCATAACATTGAGATCAGTAGAAAGTGGATTCATAATCTTAACACAATTCTCTGTAGGGAATGAATTATGACCTTCGTAGTATGCTCCCTTAGTAAGAGAGTTGTTAAGTATTTCGTAGAATCCCTCGCCTACCAACTGCTCGCTAACAAGATTAGCTAACTTATGTTTCTGATCCTCATCTCCTTTAATTACGAGTGAACCTTTAAGTTGAGTAGGAATCTCTACATTATTATATCCATAGATACGGAGAATATCCTCAACAACATCACATGGACGCTGAACATCGACACGATATGCAGGAATTTCAAGCTTCAATCCCTCAGCAGTTTCTTCAAGAACCTTCATTTCAAGACTCTCACAGATATTCATAATTGTCTCTACTGGAATTGTCTTTCCAACCAAATCGTGTACATATTTATATGTAAGGTCTACAACAGCATTCTTCATTGGCTCTGGGTATACATCGCAGATTTCCATGCTAATCTTACCACCAGCCAACTCCTTGCAAAGAATTGCGGCCTGCTGGAGTGCATAAATTGTTCCATTAGGATCGACACCACGTTCGAAACGGAAACTTGCATCTGTACTCAGACCATGACGACGTGCACTCTTACGAATCCATGTGGGATGGAAATAAGCACTCTCAAGAACCACGTTCTTTGTAGTTTCGTATGTACCACTACCCATTCCGCCGAATACACCTGCAATACACATAGGATCCTCTGCATTGCAGATAGCAAGATCACGGTCAGAGAGTTTATGTTCCTCGCCATCAAGAGTCTGGAAAGGTGTTCCATCAGGCATTGTCTTTACTACAATCTTATGCCCCTTTACCATATCTGCATCAAATGTATGCAGAGGCTGACCATATGCCATCATGACATAGTTGGTAATATCGACAATATTATTGATTGGGCGTAGTCCTATGGTATTCAACTTTGTCTTAAGCCACTCAGGACTTTCCTTAACCTCACAATCAGTAACGCTTACACAAGCATAACGCTTACATGCCTCTGTATTCTCTATCTTAACCTCGATTGGCAAATCGTGATTATCTATAGTAAACTTAGAGCAATCTGGACGGTGCATCTTTGTCTCATAACCATTACTCTTAAGCCAAGCATATAAATCACGAGCAACACCCCAATGAGAAAGGCCATCAGCACGGTTTGCTGTTATATCAACCTCAATAAGCCAATCGCTCTCTAGGTTATAATACTCTGCAGCAGGTGTTCCAACAACGGCATCCTCTGGCAATACGATTATACCATCGTGGCTTGTGCCAACTCCAATTTCATCCTCTGCACAGATCATACCATTACTCTCAACACCACGAAGTTTCGACTTCTTGATAACGAATTCCTTATCGCCATCATAAAGTACGCATCCCAAATCAGCTACAATAACCTTCTGGCCTGCAGCTACATTTGGTGCTCCACATACAATCTGAGAGGGTTCACCTTTACCTAAGTCAACTGTTGTTACATGAAGATGGTCACTATTAGGATGTGGCTCACATGTAAGCACCTTACCCACATAGAGTCCCTTAAGACCACCTTTAATACTCTGTACTTCTTCCAATGCGTCGACTTCAAGACCAGTAGACGTAAGTGCATCAGCAACCTGCTGAGCCGTCAAGTCGAAATCAACGTATTCCTTCAACCATTTGTAGGAAATATTCATTATACCGATTCTTTAGTAATTACTAACTTTGAAATTTCAAGGTGCAAAATTACTAAAAAATCGGTATATAAGCAAATTTTTAAGCAGAAAA
>JAFZVY010000153.1 GCA_017617575.1 Bacteroidaceae bacterium
GTGATGCGAGCGTGCTTTTGAATATGCTCTTGATGTACTTCTCGCCCTTGAGCATGAGTGGAAGCTTGTGGTACTGTATGTCCCAAGGCTTGTCCGTAGGATGAGGCGTGAGTATGTCCCTTCGTGCAAGGTTCATGATGATGCTTCCCTCTACGCGCTTGATGCCTCGCTGCTGTACTGCCTTTGCCCATTGACGGAAGTCCCAGAACATTGGGTCATCGTCCATCTTGAGAATCATGTCGCCATAGAGAGTGCCGTTGGCGTCGATATCTCCCTTGATGAAGAGGGAGTCGCAGAACTCGTAGTTGTGTCCCATGCGGTCGAGAGCCGTTACAGCCGTGAGCAGCTTCATGCATGATGCAGGAGCCATAAGCTCGTTGTCGTTATGGCGAGTGATGTATGTGTCGGTTGATATGTCGTAGATGCAGATAGACATCTTCTTTGCGCTTATGTTGAGTTTGCCATTGAGAATACGGTCTATCTTTTGTCCTAAAAGAAGGTTGTCTTGTAGTATGTACTTTGCTGTGTCAATCTCCATCCTTACTGAATCCCTCGGAGTGGCTGTGGTTGTCGGTGTGGTTGTGCTTGGTGGAATAACCATTGCCTCATCTCCCATACAGAAACAGAATGGCAATATTGAAAGTATGAGTAAGTAAGTTATTTTCTTCATTGATATATTCTTCCCGCTTTATGCTTGTAGATTTGTTCCTAAAAATTATTATTCATTCCCTTGTTGCGTGGCTACCAATCCGTGTGCCATGCTTATGTGTTGATGTGACCTGTTACAATCTTTGCTTGTGTGGGAGTAGTGTTTGTCCTCCCTAAATGTTCCTTGTCCCGTTCCCTATGTGTCCCCATTAATCGTTTCCTGAATGCCTTAGAAGTTGATTACCACCTCCACTGGGCAGTGGTCGCTACCCATAATCTCTGGGTGGATGCATGCACTTTGGAGTCGCTCAACGAGGCGGTTGGATACGAGGAAGTAGTCGATGCGCCACCCTGCGTTCTTCTCCCTTGCGTGGAAGCGGTAGCTCCACCATGAGTAAGCACCCTCAAGGTCAGGGAAGAAGTGGCGGAAGGTGTCTGTGAAACCACTCTCAAGTAGTGTGGTCATCTTGGCACGTTCCTCGTCCGTAAATCCTGCGTTCATACGGTTTGACTTAGGGTTCTTGAGGTCAATCTCCTCGTGAGCCACGTTCATGTCTCCACATACAACCACAGGCTTCTTTGCATCAAGACGCATGAGGTAGTCGCGGAAGGCGTCTTCCCACTCCATGCGGTAGTCGAGACGCTTGAGTCCGTCCTGCGAGTTAGGAGTATATACTGTGATGAGATAATGGTCTTCAAACTCAAGTGTGATGACACGTCCTTCGTTGTCGTGCTCCTCAATACCGAGTCCATAGGTCACGCTCAACGGTTCCTTGCGTGTGAATATTGCTGTTCCTGAATACCCCTTTTTTTCTGCATAGTTCCAATAAGACTTGTACCCTTCGAACTCTATGTCGAGTTGTCCTTCCTGCATCTTTGTCTCCTGAAGGCAGAATGCATCGGCATCAAGAGAGACGAACGACTCCTTGAAGTCTTTGCCGACACAGGCGCGAAGTCCATTAACATTCCAACTGATGTATTTCATTATAATAATTGGTATGATTGGTTTGAGATTGTGCAAATATAGTAATAAAAAAACACATTTGTAAGTTTTTTTAAGGTTTTATCCTTGATAAATCTAAAAAGTTTGCCAAAACGAAAAATAAATTCTACCTTTGGCAAAAATAACAACTAAACTAAACCTTAACTCCAGTAAAATATGGCTATTACTAACTTTTTTGCCGTTGACCTTGGAGCTACAAGTGGTCGTACGATACTTGGTTCAATCGTTGACGGAAAATTAAACCAACGGGAATTAACTCGTTTTCCAAATAATATAATTCAGACCGGGGGACATTTCTTCTGGGACATCTACGCACTCTATAATGAGATAATACGTGGATTGAAGGTAGTGGCTGACGAGAAGATAGAGATTACTTCCATCGGTATCGACACTTGGGGAGTGGACTTTGTGTTTGTAGGCAAGGACGGCGGCATCCTCCGCAATCCTTACTGCTATCGTGACCCACATACGGACAATGCGATGGAAGACTACTTCCGCCTTATCCCTAAGGATATGGTGTACGAGAAGACTGGTATCCAGTTCATGCAGTTCAACTCGCTCTTCCAGCTCTCAACGCTTCGCAAGAATCGTGACTCTGCACTCGACTGTGCCGACAAGATTCTTTTCGTGCCTGATGCGTTGATGTACATGCTTACGGGCGAAGCCGTGTGTGAATACACCATCCTCAGCACAAGCCAGATGCTCAATCCTCGTACCAAGAAGATAGACCTCGAACTCATCGACGTGCTCGGACTTCGTGAGAACCAGTTCGGACGTTACGTCAACCCAGGCGATTGTGTAGGTACGCTTACGCCAGAGGTACAGAAGATGACTGGTCTCGGTGCAGTACCAGTCGTTGCCGTTGCTGGACATGACACAGGTTCAGCCGTTGCTGCCGTGCCTGCCGAGAACGAGCGATTCGCTTATCTCTCTTGTGGCACATGGTCGCTCCTTGGCATAGAGACTAAGGATGCTATCATAAGCAAGAAGAGCTTTGACTATAACTTCACGAACGAGGGAGGCATAGAGGGCACAACACGTTTCCTAAAGAACATTTGTGGTATGTGGCTCCTTGAGCGTTGCCGTAAGGAATGGACGGATGCACCTAAGGACGTGAACCAGATAAACAAGGAAAGCATGGAAGCACCAGCTTTCCAGAGCTTCATATATCCTGATGCACCTGAGTTTGCTAATCCAACAAGCATGGTTGAGGCAATCCAGAGCTATTGCCAGCGTACAGGTCAGCATGTTCCTCAGAACTATAAGGAGATGGCACGTTGCATCTTCGAGTCACTTGCTATGCGTTACCGTCAGGTACTTGGCTACCTCAACGACATGGCGCCATTCCCAATAGAGAAGCTTCACGTCATTGGCGGTGGCTCACTCAATGGCTACCTCATGCAGATGGCAGCCAACTCAACAGGTCTTACTGTCGTTACTGGTCCTGTTGAAGGTACGGCTATCGGTAACATCATGGTACAGGCAAAAGCCGCAGGTCTTGTGGGCGATATGTTTGAGATGCGCAGCATCATAGCGCAATCCATCGAGACAAAGACCTACACTCCACAGGATTCATCCGCATGGGATGATGCTTACCAGCAGTATCTCAGAGTGACTAAGTGCTAATCCAAGAGAGGCTAAGTGCTAAGAATGACTTAGTGCTAATGTCTTATCTAATAGTGGTAATGTAACCCATTTCCACAGAGTCGTCCTTGGCTCTGCCTAATTCGTAAATAACTAAATAAACATACAACTTAAACCAATCATGAAATCAGAACTAATCACTAAGGCATACGAGGTGGCTAAGGCTCGTTATGCAGAAATCGGAATTGACACAGAGGCAGTACTCAAGCAACTTCAGGACTTCCACCTTTCGCTCCATTGCTGGCAGGCAGACGACGTAAAGGGATTTGAGGTTCAGGCAGGTGCCATGTCTGGAGGTATCCAGTCAACAGGTGACTTCCCTGGTGCTGCTCGCAACATAGACGAGCTTCGTCTTGACATCCTCAAGGCTAAGTCACTCATTCCTGGTAACCATCGTCTCAACCTCCATGAGATATATGGTGACTTCAAGGGCAAGGTAGTTGACCGTGACGAGGTGACTGTTGAATACTTCCAGTCATGGATAGACTGGGCAAAGGAGAACAACACTAAGCTCGACTTCAATTCTTCTTCTTTCTCTCATCCTAAGTCAGGCAGCCTCTCACTCTCTAACCCAGACGAGAGCATCCGTAAGTTCTGGGTAGAGCACACTAAGCGTTGCCGTGATATTGCCAACGCTATGGGTGAGGCACAGAACGACCCTTGTATCATGAACCTTTGGGTACATGACGGTTGCAAGGACGTAAGCGTTAACCACGCTCTCTACCGTAACACACTCAAGAAGTCACTCGACGAGATATTCGAGAAGCCACAGCCAATGATGAAGGACTGTATCGAGGGTAAGGTCTTCGGTATCGGTCTTGAGTCATTCACGGTTGGTTCACACGACTTCTATACAGCGTACGCTGCAAAGAACGACAAGATTCTTACTATTGATACTGGTCACTACCACCCAACAGAGTCTCCTGCTGACAAGGTGAGTGCCGTACTTCCATACATCAAGGAGCTTATGCTTCACGTGTCACGTCCTGTACGTTGGGATTCTGACCACGTGACTATCATGGACGACCCAACACAGGAACTCTTCTTTGAGATTGTACGTGCTGGTGCCCTCGACCGTGTACACTATGGTCTTGACTTCTTCGACGGCTCTATCAACCGTATCGGTGCCTACGTCATCGGTTCACGTGCTGCACAGAAGTGTATGCTTCGTGCCCTCCTTGAGCCACGCGACATGATTTCCAAACTCGAACTTGCTGGCGAAGGCTACAAGGTTCTTGCCCTCATCGAGGAGCAGAAGGCTATGCCATGGCAGGCTGTATATGACGAGTTCTGCGTTCGCAACAATGTACCTGTCGGTCAGGAGTTCATTGGCGAGATTGAGAAGTACGTAGCTGAGGTAACATCTAAGAGATAAAAAGCCCACCATCCCCCTTACGGAGCATACGTTCCATTTGGGGGATGGGACAAACATAATCCTAAGAATAAATTTAATATGTCTATTGATATTGATAACAATTCAGCCACACAGAACCCGGATGGACGCCCCCTTGGGGGGAAGGGGGGCTCTTCATTGAAGAGTACTCTTGCCGTATCTCTTAACAACTATCTTGATGCAGGTGCCATCGTGGCTGGAGGTAGTGGTATCACTCTGTGGAAAAACTACCTTGACCTCTCGGAGATGCACCTCGGATGGATTAACGCACTTAGTGCAAATGCCTTGGGTGCTGCCATAGGTGCTATCGTGGGCGGCTTCCTTGCCGACAAGTTTGGACGTAAGTTCATCTTCACTTACAACCTTCTTGTGTATATGGCAGGCGTGTTGCTCGTGATGTTCTCCGTCAACTTCCCAATGCTCCTTGCTGGATTCCTTGTTACGGGTATCTCCGTTGGAGTGGGTGTTCCTGCCTCATGGACATACATCTCTGAGAGTTCCGAGGTGAACAACCGTGGTCGTAATATATGTATCTCACAGATGTCTTGGGGCTTTGGCCCTATGATTATCCTCCTCATGGGTATGCTCCTCGCCCCGGGTGGTTATCTCTATGCCCCTGTCGAGGCTTTGGCTCATAGCATACTTGGCACGGGTGCTGCACAGGCGGCAGTAGAGGTGTTCAGTTCGCGTGTCGTGTTCTTCACTCTCTTGGTCGTAGCGTTTGTAGCCTGGCTTCTCCAGCGTCAGCTTGACGAGAGTGCAGAGTTTGAGGCAACAAAGGCAGCTGAGAAGAATAATGGCGAGAATGGCGGTTTGCTCAAGTCATTCTCCGTGTTGTTCACAAACAAGGTGGCTGTACGTAGTGCCCTGTTCCTTGCCGTCATCTATCTCACATGGAACCTCGTTGCAAGTGTCATGGGATTCTTCTCTCCACATATCTGCGAGACGGCAGGTGGCGTAAGCAACGAATATTCCAACTGGATGAACTGCATACAGTGGGCGACGGTCGTTGTCGTGACATTCGGTATCTCACACATCGTTGACCGTACGAGCCACAAGCTCCTTTACGTCATAGGTCTTGTGTTTGCCCTCTGTACTTGGTTACTCATTGTGACCGTGGGAGTCAACAGTATCACCACGCTTTGGGCTTTCGTAATCCTTTGGGGATTGAACGGAGGAGTGTCCGTACAGATATTCTATGCGTTATGGGGTTCAGAGCTGTTCCCTGCCAAGTTCCGTGCAGGAGCTCAGGGACTCATGTTCTTCGTGGTTCGAGGACTCTCAGCCATCTGGGGACTTGTCTTCACCTACATCTATGGTGAGAATGGCGAAGGCTTCACACTTGCAGCATATTGCATGATTGTACTCCTCCTCATCTCCCTCATCGTAGGTGTCATCGGCTGTCCTGACACAAGAGGCAAGTCGCTCGAGGAGATTACAAGGGAAAGGTATAAAGAATTATAAATTATAAATTCAAAATTCAGAATTGGCTTTGTCCAAACGCAAAGGACACGCTTAATTTTGAATTTTGAATTTTGAATTTAAACAATGAGTAGTATTTTAGTCGGCCGTCCAGGTTTGGAGGCCGTGGTAAATCAGATTGCGGAGGTTACAGGATACCTCTGGGAAAAAGGATGGGCTGAGCGTAATGGTGGTAACATCACCGTTAACGTCACAGAGTTTATGGATGACGAGTGCAAGGCTATGCCTGCAATCGCTCCTGTAAAGCAGATTGGAATGGTGCTTCCACAGCTGAAGGGTAAGTATTTTTATTGCAAGGGAACAGGTAAGCGTATGCGTGACCTCGCCAAGCACCCTATGCAGAACGGCTCTATCGTCCGTATCTGCGACGACTGTGCAAGCTATGAGATTATTGCAGACGAGCCAGTGGCTCCTACTTCGGAGCTTCCTACACACCTCGCTCTCCAGAATCATCTTCTTGAGACAGGCAGCTGCTATAAGGCTACTCTCCATACTCACCCAATTGAGCTTGTGGCTATGTCACACATCCAGCGTTTCCTCAAGGGTGACGAGATGACACGTGTACTCTGGTCTATGATTCCTGAGACACTTGCATTCGCTCCACTCGGTATCGGTATCGTTCCTTACGGTCTCCCAAGTTCCGTGGAGCTTGCAAAGGACACTCTTGAGCAGATTAAGACTCACGATGTAGTTATGTGGGAAAAGCATGGTACTGTAGCCGTAGGTCAGGACATCATGGATGCCTTTGACCAGACAGACGTACTCAACAAGGCAGCCAACATATATATGTGTGCTCGCTCTATGGGTTCAGAGCCAGATGGTATGACTGCCGAGGCTATGAAGGAAGTACAGGATGTGTTCAACCTTCCTAAGAAGCGTCCTTGCTAAGACAACTGTAATTCATTATATTGTTGCGCAACTTTAACATCAAGGTTGCGCAACATTTGTTTTAAAGCTAAACGTGTACCAACCCGAAGTGGGGAGTGTTTCCCTTACCTTCCCCTTAGGTGCGCCTTAGGTGTCCCTTAGTTTTGTAAGGGGAATGAAGGAGAACCTAAGGCACACCTAAGGGACTACAAAGGGAAATTGAATTCAGCAGAGACAAAACGTAAAAATGTAAAGCGTAAACTCGATGGAATCCTGCAAATGCACAGAGAGAGAATACATAGTCATCCCTTAAAAAGTCCTTTTCCAATCTTATATCGTTTCCAACTCTGGTAATATCACGGACTCGTCATATCTGCCGTTTTCGAAGAACATACAATAGTAGATAGGGAGATAAGTAACTCCCTTCTTCTTGAATATTGTGCGTTCATTGGAGAACACAATGGCTCGGTCAATGTTATAGTCAGGCGTTTCAAGGAACTTAGTAAGAGCGCTATGTGCAGTATAGTCCTTACCTGACTTTACCTCTATAGGAAGAACCTTTAAGCTATTGTAGTCGTCTATCAAGAAATCGACCTCTCCTTTTTGCTTATTGTCATAATAATGCAACTTAAATCCATGTGCCGAAAGTTCCTGTGCAACAACGGACTCATACACGGTACCAAGGTTTATACTCTTGATGTCCTGCAACACAGCATTGACATTTAATCCATAAAGCAGATTGGTAAGCAGACCGACATCATTAAGATATAGTTTAACCAAACGCTTCTGCTCTGACTCGGCAAGAGGGAAACGTGGGTTACTGATTGCCACAACATCGAGAGCCACACCCGAATTTGTGAGATATTCAAATTCATCGGCATAATCGGAGAAATGCTTTCCCTTCTTATTCTCAATATCCTTGTACACAATACGCTTCTTCTTGTTCTCAAGATTACTTGGAATCAAATCGTATATCTTGCGAATCACAAGCTTATGTCCTTCGTCATATTGCGAAGCATCAATGCGATAAAGATTATGAATATCCGTATGCGTCTGTCTCACTCGCACCATATTCCTATCTTCCAGATACTTGTTTACAGCCTCTGGCAGTCCTCCGATAAGTAGGTAATAGAGAAACCTCTTTAGCAAAAGATTATGAGTATTCTCATCCAATGCTTCCTCACGAATGAAATGTTGGTGTATATCCTCTATCCATTCCTTGCTTACACCTGTTGCCCATAGGAACTCCTCAAAATCCAAAGGGTACATCTGAGTAATAGTAACACTTCCAAGTGGTACGGAAGGTGTCTCTGCCATAGCAACACCGAGTTGCGAACCACTTGCAACAAATCTGTAACGCGCCTCTTGGTTGAGGAACTTCAGCATCGTCATAAGATGAGGATAACTCTGTATCTCATCCAAGAACACTAACGTATCAGACTTATCCCCCAAAGGCTTCGAATAGAAATTACCAATACGCATATAAAGGTCGCTCGTGGAATGAACATCAGCAAATACTTGTTCACCCTCCAAGTCTTCCTTCAGATTTATCTCTACAAAATGCTTAAAAAGCTTCTTTCCCACATAGCGAATAAGGTAAGACTTACCAATCTGTCTTGCTCCATTTACAAGCAAAATACTGTTCTGCTTACCAAGAAGAAACTTTTCTAAATATTGCGAAAATTTACGTTCAAGCATAAGTTGTTGATTTTATTGTGCAAAGATATACATATTTCACCATTAAACCAAAGAAAACACCACTTATTCCGTTTTTTACACCCCAATTTTAACCACTTATTCCGTTTTTTAGAGTGGTAAAAACACCACTTATTTCGTTTTTTTAAGGGGTGTTTTCGCCACTTATTCCGTTTTTGGCTCTCACTATAACATTTTATTTGATGCAATAGCACATAAAATGTATCAAACCGTTAACCTCAAACCGCACAACCGTATAACCGTACAATCATACAACCGTATCTTGTAAATAAAGAGAGCGTACAGGCAGTTTTTACCTGTACGCTCCACGTATTTATTATATGGTGACTTACGCTTTATTACTCGAAGTCTCCATTAGACCATGGCATCTCGATTGATGTAGGAGAACTTTTTCTTCTGCGTCCTTCAGCAATGTTGTTGCCGTCGCCATTACCTGATGGAACCTGTCCTTGTGTTGAACCGGCAAGGATTGAAGTCCTTATTCTTGTCTGAGCCATGTTGTTCTTTGGCTCTACATATATTTTCTTTTCCATAATTTACTTTACGATTATCTTGATAGTTTTACCATTAGAATACTTCACGATGTTCACGCCCTTCTGCATGTCATTGAGCTTAGCACCACTTGCGCTGAATATCTCAGCGTCACCAGAGCATACAGAGTCAATGTCCACGATTGATGTAGCCTCCTCTGAGTCAAATGCTGTATCGAATGCTTGGATGTCAATCATTCTTGCCCTTGCATTTGAAGCAGAACCGCGTACCTTGAACCAAGCACGGAATGGGTTGACTGTAAGAGGTGTACCCTCTGTCTTGAGCCAGAACTTGTTGTTTGAGATGTAGTAGAGTCCTTCTTCCGTGAGGCTCTTAGCTGTGAATGTACCACAAAGCTCGATGTCAGAAACCTGAGAAGATGTAGAGCTGACAACCTTTGCATTTGCGAGTGAAACGCTTATTGAACCCTTGTTCTGTGAGTTAAGGCCAGAAAGAATCTGGTAAACAGCTGGCTTACCAGCAGGAACTTTGCTTACTGGCTCAAGAGTCAAGATACCGCCTTCCACAACACCTGCCAAGTAATACTGTACCTTCTCGCTGCTCTTTATCTCTACAGGGAGACAGATTGTACCCCAACGGTTAGAGTTGTTTCTGCTGTAAGTGAATGTGTTCACCTTGAAGTCAACAGGAGTTGAGAAGTTCTTGTTATCCTCAAGATCCAATCTTGATGCTGTAAACTCGTCACCATTCTGAGTGAGCACGATGTCATCAGAGCCATTGTGAGCCTCAACACCCTCTGAGTGACCGCAAATCTTACATACAAGCTTACCGCCATCTAATTCGTAGTCATGCTTGATTTCATGGTCTGTTCCCCAGAGGAGACTGCCGTCTTCTGCCACGTAGCCAAGACAGATAGGTACATTGTATGCCCAGTTGTCATATACTGAACCAGATGTGCAAGGAGTTACTTCGTACCAAAGATAATGTCCCTTACTCTTTGCAAGAATATTTTCTGCTGTAGTGTTAACTGTAGAAGGACTAAAAGTCTGGACTAAGTATCCGTTCTCTTTATTACCGCTGACGTTAGCAGCTCCTGTAAAATTTTTTTCCATTTTTGTAGGGTCACAACTAACTCCGTACCAGTCAAGATACCAACGCACAATGCTTTCACTCGCACTCGCAATACTTAACTTCACAGTACCTTCGTCTGATATTGTTGCTGGGAACTTGATGATATAATCACCCTTAGTTGAGTACCAATATCCCTTACCGCCAGCAGTAGGAGTTGCGAGTTCTGCATCTTCTTCCCACTGGGCATAGAGAGTAACGTCTGCAAATCCATTGAAGACAGTTGCAGAAGTAACCTCTGTACCGTTTGTTGCAGCTGTGAACCATCCCTTGAAGTTATAGCCAGAACGTGTAGGAGTAGGAAGAGTACCGTATGTAAGTGTTCCAGCCTGATTACGCTTTACAACTTGATATGCGCAAGCGCTACCACCCTGAGTATTAAACGTAACAGTATATTCATTATAGTAGTTTGTTCCATCACTCTTTACTGCCTTAGCATCACGAAGGACAGGATATGTGTCCTTACCAAGAGTCTGAAGCCAAGCAGAGTTGCCATTTGAGTTGAGATCATAGCAAAGCTTACCAGAAGCCATGTAATCAGCTCCAACTTCATACTGACAGTTGGTTGATTCTGGTTGGTATCCGTCTGTGTCGCTGCTAATAACTTCTTTATATACGCTAAAGCTATTATATATGTTTGAGCAAAGTGCTAGACCACCAGTTGCTTTCCAATAGCCAGCTGAATTTTCAAAAGACCATGTTCCAATAACGCCACAATTCTCAATGGTACATTTTGTAGGAGCATAAGCGAGAAATGGTGACACTCGATAAATTGCTGATATAGAACCTCCATTCAAAATAATGTTCTTAATTGTACAGCCAGAACCACGACCCACTAAACCGCGGTCGTGATCATTGCCTCCAGCATTTCCATTCGTCAAGTTGGAAATAATATATCCCTGACCATCAATAATGCCTTGGAAATTATATGAGACATTACCAATACTGCCCCACGTTACACCTTTCATGTCAATGTTAGCTGTAAGCTTAGCATTTGCATTGACATAACCATTGTTCACATGGTTTGCGAACCATGTCAAGTCACTTGCCGATCCAAGCAAGTAATAGCCATTTGCATCTTGGGTTGGGTCTGCCCAACCTTGAGCCACTCCACACATGAAGAGTGCAGAGATAAGCGATGACTTTAGTAAACGTCTAAAATTCATACTGTATTAAATTAAAATGTTATATAAATAAAAATATTAAAATTTCACCCTATATGAGAGAATGTGTGATTCGTTATTTCCCAATAGTTTATTGTGTACACAAACAGCAAAGCCTGCTACGACCGTTCTTGACGAACAGTCGTAGCAGACCTTGTTGTATTACGTATATAGTTGTTTATCTGATACTTGCCCCCCCCCCTAAATTTAACACAACAAATGCCGAAACAGAATATACTGCCTCGCATACAGATGTGGTAATATTAAAGAAGAGATGTAACATTATTATGCGTATTAAGTTTTCACCTGTTAATTCCTGAAATGTAGTTGGTCGAGTCGTTCTCTTGTCATTATCCTAAACTAAGTCACCCTGTGGCCTTTGTGATTTAAGATACAAAATAAGACTTATTATCCCAATAGATGTCGCAAAGGTATGACGTTTTTTCCAAATAGAACAAATATTTTTAGAAAAAA
>JAFZVY010000154.1 GCA_017617575.1 Bacteroidaceae bacterium
CTTACAGCTTAAGATGCACAGAAGATTAAGGCTATGCTCATGGATTGCCCTAATGCAGATGAACAAACACAGAAGCTCTCTGTTCTTGGCGCTCTCTCACTCTACCTTGACTTCATCAACCTCTTCCTCTATCTTCTCCGTTTCCTCGGAGATAGGAAGTGATGGTGTTAATTAACAATTAATAATTGACAATTAAACGAAGCAGTCTCACTGACTGTAAGGGAGTAATTAATAACCTAACAAATCGGTCTCACCGATTGTGAAAGTAATAAGAATGCCGTTCGGAACGTTATGTTCCGAACGGCATCTTTATATACGTCGATATTGTCTGAGATGGACATAAAGAACTTGTGCTTAATTGCTAAAATTGAACTCCACACTTGATGTCCCTATTGATTATGTCCTCACCATTCTCTATACAATCCATCATTTCAAATATTCTGTCACTCCATCCAGCAATAAGTGTTACATCCTGGCGAGGAATCCTGATTGGAGAGTAGCCATAACCTGCAAGGTCAAAAAGATATAAGTGAGCGTTAGGTGATATCTTCTTATATGTGTTCCAGAAGTTTATGAAATGTTTACCAAATTCATCGTCTCCCCAGAATTGACAATCTGTGAAGAACATCACCTTATCCACTACTATTTTCTCTTTAATCAACCAATCAATAGGCTTGCAACCATAGGTGTTGAATCCAACTTCTCCAATTCTTTGAATTGTCTCACATGTGTTACTTAATATGTTTTCTTGTGGAAGGTTTATCACTTTCCATTCATCTCCAAATATACCAGTGATAACCTTGTCACAACGATTCTTAAGTAGCATGGCAAGCATAATACCTACTTCATAATAGTGCATTTTACTTTGCAAACTAATTGGTTGAACCATTGAGCCACTCATATCACATGATATCATAACTCTTGTTTTATTGGAGAACCCAGTTATCTTTTCAGCACAAGTATTGACTGCTTTCTCAAGTGCTGTTAGTAATGCTGGTGTGTTAAATGAACGAACATTTTTCAGTTCCTTGTAAGCGGACAAGTATCGGAAAGGGAATTGTTTTGCTCTTAGCACCTCGTTGGGGTCGGTTAGTTGTTTCGTCACTATGTTAATGCATTCGTCATCAACATTTACATTTAAGATGTTTCGTAGATTACGTAAGAGAGCCATATATCCAAGTCGTCCACTTTGTATAAGTTCTTCCCATTTTTCCTTGAATGCATTATCTTTGCTCTCCTTATCTGTGTATTTATGCTGACCAATAGCAGATAATTCTGTCTCCCATGTGTATGGAGTTTTTAAGGTTTTCCATGTAATTTTGTTGAATATCTTCTGCTGCTCATTGTCTTTTGCCTTTGGATGAACAATAAAGAGAGCGTCACGCAGCTTGACTTCAAGATTATTGCTATTGTACTTACCGAACTCATATTCATCAAATTTGTTGAATGCTTTCTGAAGTCCAATTTGAATTTGATGTGACAATTTACATAGTTTCTTTTCCCCCTTCTGAGGGTTACGCCATTGATAGCACATCAGTAGTTCCATTATTTCATCAGCTCTCATTACAACCTGTTCAACAGTACGGGAAACGAGGTCATCACCTTTGTGAATCTTTGCAAGCTCGACCACAAGCAAGAGTGGAACGCTTCTTAGATACATTTCCTTGCGTGCATATATAGCGAGTTTTGCCACAAACATGTGGTCAACCATTGTTACCAGTTTTGCTATTCGTTCTACTTGCTCCATTGGCGTCTCGTAGAACTTCGGTTGTAGTGCCATGGTACATACCGCAGTGTACAACTCCATCTCAGGTGATAGCTTGTAGGACTCAGCTTTCTCAAAGTTGAACACCTGATTTATCTTTTTTAGGATGTGATTGTAACTCATGATTTTGTCTCTTTGAATTATAGATATTTAATTATGCAACTCGAATAATATAACGTCTATTTTATAAAAGGAGCAATAGGAAGAGCAGTTTGGAGGCTCGCACAATTAATAATCCTCCGGAAAACAAAGAGCGAAGTAACTGCTCTAAACGGCATCCTGTGACGTTAATCGGTTCGATTTATCTTTCTGAATTGCGATGCAAAGGTAGATACTCACTCCGCAGTCTTTTTGCGTAGAGATAAAAAAAATAGTTTTTTCCTCAAAAAAAATGCTTTTGCATACTTCTACGCAAATAGATTGCGTGGAAAATGATTAGCTTTGCACAAGAATTACAAAATAACGAGTTTGTAGGCACATGGTCTCAACTCAAATGAAAAAATATATTTTATGCCAGCTAACAAGAATGCGTTGATTCGCTATAAGACAATAGATAATTGTTTACGTAATAGATATCGTACATGGACGCTAGACGATTTGGTTGATGCTTGCTCTGAAGCTCTTTACGATATGGAGGGTATTAGAAAAGGTGTGTCTGTACGTACTGTGCAAGGTGACATACAGATTATGCGTTCGGACAAGTTGGGTTATAATGCCCCGATTGAAGTTTATGACCACAAATACTATCGTTATTCTGATAAGGACTACTCCATTATGGATATGCCTCTGTCTCAGAATGACTATGATGTGATGCAGGAAGCTGTTGATATGTTGCGTGAATTGGAAGACTTTGAACAGTTCTCTGAAATGTCTGACGTCATTGGTCGCCTTCAGGACAAACTTGCCATAAGTCGTAATAATCGCAAACCAATAATTCACTTTGATAGCGTGTCAAAACTCAAGGGTTTGAACCTACTTAACCCTTTGTATAATTATATAGCTAAGAAACAAACAATACGTATTAAGTATCAGTCCTTCAATTCATCCAAGCCGCAAGATTTCATTGTTTGCCCACATCTATTAAAAGAATATCGCAATCGTTGGTTTGTCTATGGCACAAAGATTAGAAACAAGTCACTATATAACTTTCCGCTTGATAGAATACTAAGTGTCGAGCCTGTTGATGTCCCATATCGTGACAATCCCGATTTTGACTCTGAACATTTCTTTGACAATGTGATAGGAGTTAGCAAAAATGTAAACTCAGCTTCACGTATGATCAAGTTCTGGGCGAATGCAGAACAAAGCAAATACATTAAGACCAAGCCTGTTCATCAGTCACAGATACTATTGACTGAGAACGAGAAAGACGGAAGTTGTATCTTTCAGATTGAAGTGGTAGTGAACTTTGAAATGTATTCCACTTTTATGAGTTATGGGGCAGGGGTAAAGGTTCTGTCGCCAAAGTTTGCAAGGGAATATATGCGAGACAAGCTTCGCGAGGCTGCATGTTTATACGATAATAATGATGATGATATGGACACAAAAGAAGGTGAGTCATTGTGATGACCCACCTTCTTTTTTTTGATATGATGTTTGAATCTAATCTTAACTTATCGAACGTTAACTGTGCTGAGAGTAGCAGCAGTCTTGAGCTCTGGAAGTGATGGTACAACGAGGTTGATGATTACGCTACCATTCTCAACGTACTCTGCTGTAGAATATACACGGAGAACACCGTTCTGTACCTTGTAACGAATAGACTTGTCAGCCTTGTCACCCAAAGAAATTACGTTGATTCCGTATGAGTTACCCTCGATGAAACGTACACGAGCTGGAACGTCGATTTCTGCAACCTTGTATGCATCAACTGAAGTTGCGCTTACGTTGCCATCGTTATCGTATGATGTCTCTGCAACTGCGTAAGAAACAGTCTTTGGAGCCTTAGCCTTCTTTGTAGTTGTTGTTGCGTTTGCTGCTACGGCAATCATAAGTGCAGCTGCCATAAAAATTGACTTTCTCATAACCTAAAAATCTTTTTACCTGTGGAACTCTTTAGTTACCCAATGTGATTAAACATCCCACTTAATTAAACAATCTTTTTCTTTAGCACCTTTCTTTGATGCTTCTTTTCTTTTGACACTGCAAAGGTACGACAAGTTTTTGGAAACGCACACAATAATTTCAATAAAAATGCAAAAATATGGCGTTTTATTGCCAAATGTCAATAAAACGCCACAAATGTCTAAGTGTTTGTTAATGCAATACTAATATAGTTTCTATTATTCTGTGTCAATATATGTGTGCGATTCCAATTATACATTTACTTCTTTTTCCTATGGTCAACGAACTCGTATTCGCTAAACTTTTTGCGAGGGAAGATGAATATGTCGTCGGATATGTTTCCGCTACTGAACTCCGTAATCTTGACTGTTGTCCTGAACCATGCAAGTTTGATGTTCAGGCTCTGCGGATGTAGTGTATGCTTATCAACTACGGCAACTACTTCCTTAATACCAAAGAAACTGGAGTGTTTCAACTCTGCCGTAATCTCATAGGTATTACCCTTGGTCACATAACTGAAGATGTAGTCGTTTACGTCATACTTAAACTTGGAGAGGTACTTGTCCTTATTGTCATCATCGGCATCAAAAATTCCTACTGTTTGTTTCTTCTTGTCAACCATGTATGCCGTGACGCCATCATTCCATGATGCATATCTTGCTTCCTGATAGCGTTGTTTCTTGCCCTTGTATTCAATGGCACCCTCTGTTTTGTATAATCCGAGGATGTTTACGGAATATTTCACGTGCGAACCCTGTTCGCCAAATACCATAAGATATATCTTGTCGAACATACGTCTTGCCTCTTCCGAGTTATTTGACTTTGCAGCAGCATTGCCTATTCCAATTAGGAGTGCAAGAATGAGTATTCCTACCTTTCTTATATATATAGTTCTCATATCACATTCATTTTTTGCAAAGGTAATCATTTTTCCTAACTTGCCAAACCATACTATTGATAATTGTAAAGGTGGTGTGTATGTTAGTAAAAAATATTGCCAACCAAAAATTGGCTGGCAATATCTGAATACGTTATATGATTCGTATGTGTCAACTGACATTCTCTTATAGGAGGGAATCTGTCATTTCAGTTTATCAATTACCTTTTGGAAGTTGTTGATGAAGAACTGTGCTGCTGTCATCTTAACGCCACCTACGGTTACCTGACGTGCATCTGGATTCTCTGCGTTCTGCTTATTGAGAATCTTGATGCGTGACTCTGCTTCACGAACGATGAGCTTACGCATCTTCTTATCCTGTGCACAGTTGTCTGCCATACCCTGAAGCAGAGGCACAAGGTCACGTGCATCTGTCCATACCTTACCACCTGTCTTGATGTCTTTTTCAAGATATTTGGCGAGAGTAACATAGTCCTTATGATAGTTTGCAACAGCCACGAGTGTAACATCTTCTATGTGCTCAATGTTTGGAACGCTGAACTCAGCCATCTTCTTCTTGTATGCCTTGAACTTGTCTGCATCGAAGTTCTTGAACTCTCGTCCCTCAAATTCCATGCATTCACGAGCACCACGTCTCCAAATATCGTCAAGTGCAAGGGTGCTTTTTTCGCCATGATTACTGAGTACAACAGAACGAAGACGATAGATGTCGAGGAACAATTGGTCTGCAGGTGTGAAGTCTGTGCCAAGGAATAGGCGGAAATTCTCCTCATCTGCCACAATTTGTGCAGCTGTCTTTCCCTCGAAGAGCGTCTCGACTACACGTTTCTTCTCGTTACGTAGGTATTTGCTATCAATCAATTGGATGTACTCGTCAAGGAAAGTCTTGTCTCTATTGCCTTCCTTGAACTGTTGTTGATACCATGGCAACCCTTTCTGTTCGTTGAGAAGTCCGTCTATTGCCTTGATGAACTTGTCAAGAGGTGCAGAGCCTACTTGTGTAGCCTTGAGGCTTCCGTCAGCATTAAGGATGAGGAAGGTAGGGTAGGCTGCCACGTCATATTTTTTTGCGATGTCAGGTCCTTCGCCTTTCTCCATGTCAACCTTCCAGCATACGAACTTGGCATTGAAGTAGTCACCAGCCTCTTTCTTTGGGAATACTTCACGTGCCATCTGCTTGCATGGACCGCACCATGACGTGTAGCAGTCGATAAACACAGGCTTGCCCTGTTCGCTTGCCATACTCAGAATCTCCTTGAAGGTCTTGCCTTCGTTGAAGTTTGTTTGTGCATTAACTGCCATAGAGATGACAGTTAATGCAAGGAATATAATTCTTTTCATAATTTTACTAAATAATTATACGTTATTCGCTTGTTGGGAATATCGGTGTGGCTGGTACCATTGTGATTACAAGACTGCTAATCTTACTTGGTACGCAGCGGCGGATGCTGTGAACCTTACCTGTACCTGTAACAATCTGGAAAGCATTTGTTGAAGGCATACCTCCTACCAGATTGTCAAAGAACCATAGCTTGTAGTTGTTACCATCTTGTGTTCCCACGATAAGATGGTTGTAGTTGAACTGTTTGTCACCGAACTTGAGTTCAAGCCACTGGTTTGTTACAAAGTCAATAGGTTCTGTAATGCCAGGCAGGGTAACCTCTTCCTCTGTATTTGTGTCAAAGGCATACGCATAGAGCTTACGGCCGTCAATGGCATAGATGTAAGATGCGCTGCTGCCGCATGCTGCTACACGTGTAGCCTTGGCGATATGAAGATTAGGGTCAAGTTCACGAACCTCCTTCAATGAATCTCCAACGCCATCTATAAGATGAAGGTAACGCTTGTTGGTGGTCTTGTCCTCTGTGTAGAACCATATTGTCTCTGTCATGGCATTCCTACGTGTAAGACCACTTGCTATGCACACCTGCCTACCCAGTGAATCGCATGAGAGGTCTGTAACGTTCTTGCATGCCTTGTCTATGTTACGTACGCCATGAAGTTTGTTGCTCCAATAAGCCATGCCATACTGCGTACCCTTAACCATCTGGATGTGTGGAGTTACGTCATCTTCAAATGTAGGCAACTTAATCTTACCCATGGTATTTGCCGATGCAGACATCTGGAAACAGCTGACACCCTTCTTTGACATCATGAAACCATAGTTCGCACCATTGCTCACATTGTAATACATATCGTCGTTGTCCTCACCTGCATAGCAGATGTTTGTACGGTCGAATATATGCTTCATATCCTCGGTACGATATGCACGATAGTCCTCGGTGGTGAAGAGGTGAATCATGTTTGTCTTCTCCATCTGGCTTACGTCTGGGTTGACATAATCCTGTTGGTAAATCATCGCTAAGGAGACAGGCTTTCCTTTCATCGGTGCGCCAAACTTATTGAGGAGGTTCTCCATCAACATGAGAGTATCCTCGGCAATATCTGTTTCGTTGGCTTTCTCCTTTGTTGTCTTGAGAAGGAAGTCAAGTTCCGTATTGCCTTCTTCCGTCTCCTTAATAATGTAATATCCATTGGAAAAAGCTGTTGATACGTTCACGTTTGCTCGGGCATATTGAGCAAGTCCAGTTGCCTTTACCTTCACCTCAAGTGCTATGACATATACACCAGAGGCAAGGTTCACCTCATAGTCAAGGTTGCGCTCCGTACCAATTATGTTTTGGCGAAAACCACCCTTTGAATGTTCCTTGTCAACATACAGATACCATGTGTACTGTAGTTGTGAATCATCGTATGATGACTTAATCTCTGGTGTGATGACAAGATGATCGCCGACGTATGAGACTACCGACTGCTCTGGTATCTCTGCTATTCCTATCGTGGGAACGCTATCGGGATCGCCAATGGAACTGCTGTCGCTTATACAAGAGTTAAGCACGATTGTCAGCAATCCAAGCAATACTGTATAATATATATTTTTCTTCATTTCTGTTTTCTTTTAATATTATTCAAACTTAGCCTTTGGTGTGAAATCCACAGCAGTACCATCCGCCTCACGCCATACATCCTGACCATCTGCTATGCGTGTGTCATTCTCCTTTTCAAGGCGATTGGCAAATACCTGGTCCATATAGGACAGATATGCTTGGTCGGTATTATAGTTTTCGAGGATGAACTCATCGCTCCATGACTTGCCACTCCACTCAATCATCAGCTGGTATTTGACATCTCCATACGCGCCAAAGATATGGTCAAGGTCACAAGCATCCCATGCTGAAGGTTTGGAAACACGGTCAGTTATGGACAAGACACGAGTCTGCATCATTGTGAAGCCATTCTTGAAGTTCTCATTTTCCTTAAAGCGAACCTTGAGCACCACGCTCTTAGTCTGCAAACCATTGTTGCGTAATACAACAATAGGAACCTTGAAATAGCTTTCACCTGCCTTTACAATTTGGATACGCTTTGCTTCCTGACTGTCAAAGGCAACATAGTCAACACCTGCCATGGCATTGTCTGCGCCTTCCACTTCCACCTGCTCAAGAGCAAATCCACGGTCGTAGTCCTTAACGAAGCCAGCCGTCTTTGCCTCAATCCATATTGTATCACTTTCTATTGTGCCATGTGTCTTGAAATTATAGAGCACAGGCGAACTAATAATGGTTGGAGTCTTTGCCAAGTCCTCGTTCTGGTAATCCTTTCCGTCACTATTGACGAAACGGAAATTGAGGTAGCAATCAGAATTTGAATATGGCTCCAAATCTTTTTCGCATGATGTGGCAATAGTCATCAGCGTGAGAGCCATTGCCATATATTTAGTTATCTTCATTTCTTTCACGAGTTTATAAATCCTATTTTACTTAACTTCGCTTGGGTCATATTCCGTCTCTGGAAGAGGTATGATATAAGTGTTCTCGTCAGCCTCATCCTTGTTCCATAGAATATGCTTCTCTCCCAGACGCTTATATGTGTAGAACATCTGTCCCTCGCCATAGAACTCACGACGATACTCATTCTCAATCCATGTTGCCACGTCCGCAAGGGAAGCGAACAGCTTTGGTCGAGCCACGTTGTGGGATTTCATATACTCCATGTACAACTGGTTAATTTCAGACAGGTCTGTTGATGTCTCCATTGCTATGAGATACATCTCAGATGTACGGAGCATAGGGATAAGCTGATAATAGAGGTTGGGATTGGCAACCTTGTCGTCGTAGCAATAACGTTTGAAGCCTACCCACAGATAGCCGTCACCATCCTTGAGACTCTGGTTCCAAAGACCTGAATAGCGGTTATGACTTTCGATAGCCTCACCTTGGAACAACTGGTCGAGCATCTCAAGACTTATGGCAAACTGGTTTGCTCCGTATGAAGATACCACGTTGTTCTCATTATCCGTGAAGTAATTAACGGCATATTCCTTGATATCGTACTTGCTTATAGAGAAGTAGCACTCGTTAGGGCAAGTTGTATAGCCACTATTATAGTCCTTCAATCCGCTTAGGGTACGAACAGGTGTTCCGTCTGCCAACTGTGCGTTGATGAGGTCACGTGCAATAGTGAGAGCCGTTTCCTTGTCTCCTGTATAGAGAGCCATGCGGGCATGAAGAGCACGGACAGCCCAATAGTTGAGACGCATCTGGCGATACATGAGGAATTCATTCTTCTCGTACTCCTCGCCTGTGGCGTATGTACGATTGTAAGGATAGATGGTTGCTGGGTCGCTATCCTTTAATAACTCTTCTGCACGTTCAATATCATTCTTCAACTTTGTTGCATACTCGCTAAAGCCATAATACTTTGGAAGTTCCGTGATGCTTGTAGTCTCAGAATATGGCAACTTAACAACCTTCTGTCCGCCATTAGGCATCTGACCGAACAGGCGGAGTACATCAAGCTGGCAGAAAGCACGTATGGCATACGCCTCACCAAGAATGACATCGTGCATACGCTTCTCCTTGAATACTCCTACGTTACCCTCTGCATTCTTGATAATCATGTTTGCCTGTGCTACAGTCTTGAAGAGTGATGTGTAAATATTCTTTACGGTTGACTTAGCGTTATCTGTTGTATATTCGTGACGACTAAGGTCACGTTCGCCGTAACGTGATGTACTTGGGTTTATGCGCCATAGGTTGGCAAGGTTCTCCACGCTTGTCATCGTGAGATTAAGTCCGTATGCGTTTTGTCCTGCCATTTGCAGGTAACAACCTGTCAAAGCCGTTTGGAAACCATTTTCCGTTGAGAACTGGTCTTTCTCCTTTTGCTCTGTATCAGGACGCACGTCAAGCCAATCGTTGCACGAAGACATGAACAAAGGCGTAAGGATGAGAGAGGCAAGAAAGCCTGCCTTTCTAACAGTTGCTCCGTTTATTCTTATATTGATTTTCATAATCCTATTATAGTAATGATTTAAAAATAACTTGGTACAAAATATGACTTTTGTTTTTGCACGAACCTTTAGCTCGGCGTAGCCAATTTTCATAAATATTATTCGCATAACAAATTAATTATCATTAATTATATTTTCGATAATATCGAAATCCATTCATGATAATTTATGCTAAATAAATATTCCATGTTATTTTTTGCTTGTTACATATGTTATTTGAAACTTCAAATGATTGAAGGTTTCATGTTTTAGAAAAGAAGTTTTACGCTACCCTGTATGTTACGAGCGTATGGGTAGTTGATACCACGTTCCTGTCTGATGCTTCCCCAATGGAACAGGTCGCTTGCGTTCAATCCGAATGTAACGGACTGAACCTTCATCGTTTGTTGCAACCATTTTGTGTCCCATCTGTATTGGAGGGATGCAGATGACAGTTCAAGCACGTTGTCCTTCATCACAAAACGTGATGTGGCACGTGTGGCATCCTCTTCATATCCCTTGAAGAATGTGACATCACCCGGCTTCATCCATCGGTCGGTCAAGGCACGTCTGTCCACATTCTGGCTCTTGAGAGCATTTGTTGACACCTCCACCTTGTCGCGCAATGTGCTGTTGTATGTATAGCCTCCCCAGTAATAAGAGAAGGTAAGGTTGAGTGTCCAGTTCTTGTAGCGTACCACATTACCAAAGTTTCCTCTGTACTTAGGGTCTGCCTGACCGCAGAACACCTTGTCACCGGCACGCCATGAGTCTGTCACGTTTCCGTCACGGTCAAGATACAGTTCTTTTCCTGTAGAAGGGTCGATGCCAAGTGACTTGACAGCATAGATAGCATTCTGAGGCATTCCCTCATAGAACAGATTGGCAACTTCCACATCTTGTTCACGATAAGCTTCCGTCTGTGCCTTTACGGCATCAGAGAGTTCTGTTATCCAGTTTCGGTTGTACACCAACTGTCCTGTCACCATCCATGTGAAGTCGTGATTCATGTCACGAATAGGATAACCGCTCAGGGAGAGTTCCCATCCACGATTCTTCACCTCGCCCACATTGGCTATATAGCTATTGATACCCATGCTTGAAGGAAGATCCATGGTAGAGAGAAGGTTTGAAGTCTTCTTGTTATAATAGTTAAACTCTCCCTTCAAGAGACCATTGAACAATCCAAATTCCGTACCAAGGTTTATCTCGCGTGTTGTCTGCCATGTAAGTCGTGTGTTACCCCATGCAGTAAGAGTTGAACCTATCCAGTTCATATATTTGCTTGAAGTAACAGACTGATAAACGGTATTTGCACCCGAGCCGCTTCCCATCTGAGTACCTACATCTCCTATGGAAGCCTTCAGACGGAGAATGCCAAGAATAGGATTTGCCTCAAACCACTTCTCATTATGTACGTTCCATCCGATACCTGTTGACCAGAATGGTGCCCATTTCCTATCGCTACCGAATGTAGAGCTACCATCCACACGATATGACAAGTCCACATAGTAGCGTGAGTCGTAGGTATAGTTCACGTTGGTAGTCAAACCTATACGACGGCTCTTATCCTTTGAGCCTGATGGAGTTCCGCTCTTGAGGTACTGTCGGGCATTGCCAAGGAAAGGATTGTCACTATCGGCTATACCTTCGGCTGTAAACGTATATGACAGGTTGTCACGTGAAGAAATATTGTAGTCTGCACCCACATACAACTGATGCTTGTCTGCAAAGACGTGGCTGTAAGCTAATGTTGCGTTACCATCGTAGCTATAGCCATTTCCCGTACCATAGCGATAAAGACCGCGACGGAGGAAACCTTCGTCATCCTGGTACTCGCTATAGTGTCCATAGCTGTTGGTGGTGAAGTAAGAGTGCTCAGCTGGTAAGAAATAGTCGCTTGTGTTGTCAAGCTTGCTTATTCCGAATTGGCCACGAAGGGTGAGGTCTGGAATGATATGCCATTCAACCGCAAAGTTGTTGGTAAGTGTCTCGTGACCAGACTTGTCAATAGTGTTTAGTTCTGCGTCATAGAGAGGATTGGCACGTCCTGAACCTTGTGAAGGACCAAGGAAATGTTCAAACTGTTGGCGTAAAACTCCCGTCTCGTCGTATGGTATGTCGTATGGCTGCAAAGAGACATACTGGCTATAGCTACCGTAGTTACTTTCCTGTGAACGGACAAGGCCAAGTGTAGTATAGTTCTTGAAAGTTATGTTCTTCAAGGAATAAACAAGTTGAATGCTACCGTTGAACGAACGACGGTATGAGTTCTTCATTGTACCCTCCGTGTCCTTGTA
>JAFZVY010000011.1 GCA_017617575.1 Bacteroidaceae bacterium
AGAAACCTGCTTAGGCTGCCAGTTGGCATTATAAATCATACCTTTGAGTATGCCAGATGCGACATGTAACTCAACAATGGAATCCCTTTCTGCACCCTGAATTTTAGTTTCCTTACCTGTGAGAATAGTATCATTACCTGATTCTGTTCTGGCACTTACATCCTGAATGTATTTATCCCTATAGTTGTAGAATGATTTAATCTTTTCATACACACTATTCCAAGCATTATCAGTTGGGATAATAGCGACATAGTTACTATCCTCACGTTCAATAGCCGTACCTAAATACACGTTGTATGTTGAAGTCACGGAATCTGCCCATGTTGCCTGACCACTTACGGTTGGGCCAGGCGTAGAAGAATATTCGTCGAATTCCTCAACCTGGTATTTCTGGAGGAATTTTTGCATCTGGCTTGCACCATCCACATTCATAATATACTCATAGAGGTTTTGCTCGTATGTTGCTGGTGCCTGCGTAATGTGAAGCACACCATTAGAGGAAGCAATATTTGCCCATACGATATGCTGTCCCTTGAATGTATTATCGGCAAAATCCAAAATTCCTCTCTTACCATTGAAGAGAACAAGCTTCTCTGATTCCTGTCCGTTCATAATATGAGTATATCGTGTCATATTATTTCGGATAAGCTCATTTTCAACCTTCTTAAGATTCTCTTCCGTACCTGTCTCTATAAGGCTCTTGTACATATTGAAGTCGTAAGAGCCATTCTCTGGTGCCCAGATTGTAAATGTCTGGTCACTGTTGAGCACGTCTGCGTATGTCTCTGACGTGAAGCCTTTCTCCTTGATTGAATATGGTACATGCTGGAGAATATAAGCATAGTCAGAAATCTCTTTGTTTTCCTTAATGTTTTCCCATATAGTTTTTGTGCCTGATATACCTTGGCTTACGTCAAAATGGTCATCTGCACAAGATGAGAAAGTGAAGAGGGCACTTGCTGTGAGGAATGACATAATCATTCCTCCAGCAATATGCAAACTCCTTATTTTATTTATTTTGTTAATCATCTTTCTTCAAATTTTGAGTTTAGTATTTCTGATTACCAAATGTCTTCTGCAACATCGCCAGCATATACTGACTTTGGCACTAGTTCAAGGTAATCGTAGAAGAACTCCAATGTTGTACCTGAAAGTACAGACTTGAAACGAATATAATATGTTTCACCAGCCTCAAGCACACCTGTATAGATAATCTTACGCAAACACTGGTCATAGCTTCGACCTGTTTCTGTTGCAGACTGTGAGAAGTACTTTGGTCCCTTCATGAATCCAAGGTTACGCATTGACTTGTCATTCTCAGCATTTGCATCCCAATCAGTACCATCCTTAACCCAACCAGTTGCATCTGTAAGTGTACCTGAGTTACTACGGAGGTCAAGAGGGATACCTATGGCAGGAAGGTTGTTCTTGTTCTTTCCGATATATACCTGAGCCATGCCACGGTTAGTGTTAGCATTGATACCATAACGAATCTCGTATGTACCAGTATAAGGTACAGGTGGCAACTTCATGGTGAAGTCATATATACCCTGAATGTTAAACTCGTCTGCCTGATAGTTCATCCAGCTACCACCACACTCCCAACGGTGATTTGGAAGATAGATAAACTTAGTAGCATCACTCATATCTACCACATTGTCAATGTAGTCACTTGGGAAAATATATGCCTCCTCGTTTCTGTTCTGTCTTACATTGTTTGTAAGGAACTCAGGGAAGAGTGATGTGATATCAAAACGCAAACGCTCATTAAGTACCTTGTTAGGAACGTCAGAATTCCAAAGAAGAATGCCTTTGATAGGGTAGTAGAATCCATTCAAAGCATTATTGCCATATTCTTCATTTGTGCTGGAAATATCTGTACCGAAGATTTCCATTGCATCTACAGTTTCCTTATAGTCACCATTCATCTTGTTGTTGTACTTTGAAGCACGGTTGATTGCACGACAAATGGTTGTAGTCGTACCAATTCTATTTCTGTACGCAGTTATCTTCATGAGACGACGCTGAATGCCGATTGTCTCCCAATATTCCCACACATTTACATAGAATGCTGTCTTTGAACGATTCTTCATGATACTTGCATACATACCATACTCATTGGCAAACGTAGTCATTGTATTATATGCAAGAGACTGTGGAAGAATATGATATGACACAAACTGGTTGAGCCAGTTATAAGGATTGTCATAGTCATCTCCCCATGATGTTGTATGTCCATGATTAGTATCATCATCGAAGTCAGCATGACTCTTGACATATTCCTTAAGAGTTTCAAGATCCTTGATACCAGCAGCTTCGAACACATCGTTTGTCTCAACAAATACGGTAAAACCGAATTTTCTTTGCTCTGGATACTTACACTGGAACTTAGTTCCATACTTGTCGCTCTTTCCGAGTTCGTCCTCATGTCTTTCCTCCCACTCAAGGTCACGTATCTTTGACATCTTGAGGTCATAGCCCGTAAGTGCAAGAAGCTCACCAAAGAATGTTGTGTTTGGAGTATTCATGATAAGACCTGCTATAGATGCGTTAGAAGGCGCAAGGACGTGGTCAATGGCATGAATACATCCATTGGCAACCTCAATATCTGATTCTACAATTGCAGAATAAGTATTAACGTATGTGATTGTTGCAGTCGTTACTCCACCAGTAGCTGTAGTATCTGTCTTTGTACCGTATGAGATACTGATGTAACGGTCATTCATGTTTGTTGTCTTGAGTGCTCCTTCCTCGAAGTCTGTACTCTTGAACGCAAGGTTATTACCATTCTGAATGATAGAGTTGAAGACGATTTCCTGAGCCACAGAGTCTGGGATAAGGTTTACGTCTGTTGTCTCGACTGTTGGGTTCTCCATATTCTTTACGGAGTCGAGGTACTGTGCAATAGCCTCATTTGTTGGAGCAAAGCAAGTGTAGTTACCACGTGCAGCGAGGAGGTCATGCATTGTTGACTTTGAACGCTTGCTTGGCTTTACACGATTCAAGAGTGTGAGATAACTGCTGAACTGCTCCGGATTGTTCTCGAAGTGGTCAATCATCATCTCACCAGTGAAGGTGTAAAGGTCGCTCTCGTCTATTTTCTCTTTACAAGAAGAAAGAGAAAATACTGAAAGAACAGCAACGGATAGTAATCCGCCGATGATTCCTTTATTCTTTATGATATTATTTATATTGTTCATATTGGTTCAGTTATTTTCGGTTGTCAGTTCTTCCTGTTGTACTTGATGTCTTCCATACACCATTCTGGTAGAGCAGGTAATTAGCCTTTAACTCATTGTCATAGACAGGTGAGAACAAAGACTGAATATCTGCAAGCTTTGCCTGAATAGCTTTCTGGTTTCCTGAATATTTACGTACAAGGAGGGTGAGCATATCCTTTGTGTCGCCACGACGCTGTGCATAGCGAACAAGGTCGAACCAACGCTTTCCCTCGCAGAGGAATTCACGCTGACGTTCAGCCATTACAAGGTGCTCCATCTTCTGCTGGCTCATAAACAAGCTGGTCTTCAATGAATCAGAAGCCGCAGCAGTATTTGCCTTGCTGTATGCATAAGGATTGGAACGCTTAAAGACTTCCTTAACATAAGTAAATGCATTCATAAGGTCTGCCTCAGATGTTGCAATCTGAGAAAGAGCCTCTGCCTTCATAAGGAATACCTCTGAGAGACGATATACAATGAAGTTTGCATCATTATTTCCAGTTGAACGGAAATCGTAATCGTGATTAAATTTAAGTGTACCAGAATTTCTTTGCAAAGTATTGTCTGTGAGTAAAGACTTTCCTGCACTTGTCTGGGTATATGAAGTCTTTGAAAGTTTTGTATAGTTATATTCCGTTTGACCATCTTCATCAAGGCGGTTCAATGATTCCCAACGACGATAGTCTGTCTTTGTGAATACTGCAGATGGCACCTCTGAATTTGGATTTGCACTTACATCCTCAAACAGATTCTTTGGGGCTGTAAGTTTAGCAGCCTTGCTGTCTTTCAGATTCCAAAAAATTTCGGTTGTCATATCATTGCCGTATGTTCTTCCATCAAACTGAATCTCAAAGATAGACTCGTCAGAGTTACCTTTGCCAAAGATTTTATTGAATGCATTACCACTACCAAAAACGAGTGTGCCAAGTTCAGTTGAAGGCTCGTGCTGAGCCAACAAATCTGCTAACTCAGGCTTTGTAGTAACTACGTTTGAGTATTTTCTCTTGATTGTCTTTTCAAGTTCGTTGTAACACATCAAGATAACAGTATCGCAGTTATCGATACACTTCTTGTAGTCTGCAGATGCAGAGTGCTCTGATATCACATTGTCATCAGAATTGATAACTGATGGATTTGGAGCGTACTCATTCTTTAATCTATTTACGAATGGGTGACAGTTACCTTGAAGATAACTTGCCCTCCAAAGATATACGTCAGCAAGAAGCGCATACACTGCTTTTTTAGTGATACGTCCCCTGTTAGCAACAACATTACCATATTCTGTCATTGCCATTGGCTTAATACTCTCCAAATCACTGATTATGGAGTCAAGTACAACAAGCTGAGTTCTTTGAGGGTAAGATAATTGCTGAGAGTTATTATTTATATCATCAGTAATGTATGGAATTTCTCCGAATGAACGTACAAGATAGAAGTAGCAGAGAGCACGAAGAGCAACAGCTTCAGCATACATAGGCTTCCAGTTCTCCTCAGAGAAACTCTCATCAACATTCACAACTTCATCACCATGTTTAATAACCTTATTACAGTAATTGATGGTCTTATACATTGGTGTCCAGTCATAAATCTTGTATGTAGGAAGAATGTTAGCATTCATGATGTTAGTTTCATCAGCTGAAGAACCTAACTCAAGAGCGCGGTCGCAGTTATCACTACGCATCTCACCCCAGTAGATAACTCTGTTAAGGAAGTCCTTCTCTGTCATACTCTTGTAGCATCCAAAGAGAGCGTTGCTGAGGTCATTCTTATCCTGCCAGAACTCCTCTTCCACAATGTAATTGGTAGGAGTGATTGTGAGGTAATCCTCACAAGAGGTGAATGTGAAGACGGAAGCTGATAGGATGGCAGGGAGAACTGCCAAACCTATTGCTTTCTTTATCTTCATTGTTACCTTATTATTATATTTCATATTTGTTTCCTTTTTTTTCAGATTCAATGGTTGTCATTAGAAACCGATGTTCAAGTTAAATGTAATAGACTTAGAACGTGGAGTCTTTGAGTTATCGTAGCAGACACCCCAAGAACCATATCCAATCTCTGGGTCAACACCTGTATATTTCGTGATACAGAACAAGTTGTTTGCAGATGCACTACAAGTGAGTGACTTGAGACCAAGGTTCTGAGCTGTCTTAGCAGGAAGACTATAACTCAACTGTGCGTACTGAAGACGAACGAAGTCTCCGTTCTCTACATAGCGGTCACTTGCAAGTGCATTGTAAGATGCACCAATCTTCTCGCTCATAGCACGTGGGATTTCTGTCACGTCACCATTCTTACGCCATCTCCAAGATACTGCCTGTGACTGATTCTTGTTGCTGCGCATTGATTCGTTGTTAAGTCTTGCTGTGTTGGCAATCTTGTTGCCGAAACGGTAGTTGAATGACAACTTGAGTTTCCAGCTCTTATAATTGAAGTTGAAACCGAAACCACCATTTACCTTAGGGTTAGAGTTACCAAGGTAAACGATATCAAGCTCATTGATCTGACCGTCATGGTTGATATCCTCATAGATAACATCACCACCCTTGAACTCATAGTTCTTACCATTCTCTCCATAGTTGAAGTACATGTGGAGTGGGTTACCCTTTGCATCATAGAGGATGTTGCCTTCTGCATCACGTGCTACTGGCACGGTTGCATTATCGCCACGAAGCTCTGCAGCGTATGCTGTACGCTCACCATAAGTATTATATGATGTAGCAGTGTAACCGCTGTGCTCGTAGTCGTAAGCATATACACCCAAGTATCTGAAGCCATAGATAGAACCTACGGCGTTACCAATCTGGATACGCTTGAGGTATTCACCATTATTATAGCTAAAGTTACCGTTCATGCTTGCAAGTACGCTGGCATCCATATCTGTGATGGTATTCACGTTCTGTGCAATGTTGAAGTTCAATGACATTGAGAAATCGCCAACCTTAGCGAACCTACCAGTATTGATGTAAAGCTCCCATCCACGGTTACGGAGTCCACCGACATTTGCCCATGAGAGAGAGTTGAAACCTGTAGAACCAGGAATACTTACGCCTGACATGAGAAGGTCAGAAGTCTGCTTGTTGTAATACTCGAATGTAACCTGAATAAGGTCGTCAAAGAAGTTGAGGTTTGAACCAAGGTTCCATGACTGCATTGTTTCCCACTTGAGGTCTGTGAGTCGAAGGTTATTTGGAGCGATTGCACCATAGCTATATGTGCTCTTACCATATGTACCCTTACCCTGATAAGTATTATACATAAGGTACTCCTGTCCTGGCTCCTTACCAACCTTACCCCATGATGGGCGGAATGAGAGCATAGAGATAACATGGCCAACATGAAGCTTCTCAAAGAATGGCTCCTGACTAATGTTCCAACGACCAGAGATACCAGGGAATGTTCCCCACTTACGACCTGCACCGAACTTTGTAGAACCGTCACGTCTTACTGTTGCGTCGAAAGAGTAACGTCCATCGAAGAAGGCAATGTGCGTACTTCCGAGATATGACATACGATGAGCCTTACCAGTGCTTGTTCCTGTGTCTCTTACGTATGCCTCTGCAATAGAAGACTCAAGTCCTGTTGGAAGACCTACCTGTGAACTGTTCTGGCGTGAACTATTCTCTGACCAGATTTCAAACTGACCGAGTACGCTCATAGTGATGTTCTCGCTGTTGAACTTTGGTGTGAAGATAAGTTTCTCACGGTTTGTGATACTGATACTTGAGAAGTCAGAGTTAGATGTCTTGTTTACACCATCTGACCAAGATTCAGTTGTGAGGTTCTTTGGATAGTATGTATTTACAGCCTCGTTGAAGATATCCATATAAATCTCGGCATTGAGGTCGAGGGTATGACCCTCATCTGGGTTCTTGCTGAGAAGCTTATAACGGAGGTTGAACTGAGGAGAAATACGATAAGTAGATTGATTGTTATATGCAAGATTTGCTATGGCAACAGGGTTACCAAGCTTCTTCATATCATCAAGACGGTTTGAACTATAAACGTTGTTTCCACCAGCATTTACTGTAGGGTTTGTTGGAAGCATCTTATAATAGTCACCTGTAAGATTGCCATATTGGTCATACTCATAGATACTCATATTTGGCATGGCATCGTATGCCTTACCAAGTATTGAAGATACAGAGCTACCATCCCAGTTACGGTGGTTATCTGTGTAAGTGAACGCAATGTTTGTCTGGAACAAAATGCGGTCTGATACCGTATAGTCGAGTACGAGACGATTAGTGAGCTGATTGAGAGACTGCTTGATGATTGTACCCGTCTGGTGTGAGTAACCACCAGAGATACGGAACTTAGCCTTCTCACCACCACCAGTAAGAGTTACATAATACTCGTTCTTTGCACCAAACTGGCTGACAGCATCTACCCAATCTGTATTCTTGTTGAAGTTGTAATACTGAACAGGACGTGACCTGTCATAGTTAAGCTCGACCATATCTGATGTTGCAGAACTCTGCTTAGGGTTGAAGTATGCTTCCTTAAGCATCATTGTGTAACCATCACCATCAAGCATGTTAAGACCAGATGGCATCCATGCACCTGAGAACTTATAAGAGAAGTTGAGCTTAGTAGGTCCAGACATACCACGACGAGTAGTAATCTCGAGTACACCGTTTGCACCCTTAGAACCCCAGATAGCAGTAGCTGCGGCATCCTTGAGAACCTTGATTTCCTTGATATCCTCAGTGTTTACAGAGAGAAGGGTAGCGAACTGCTCCTCATTGTCAAGGTCTTCAAAGTTGATGTTTGATGCACCATCAGGAATATCAAAGATGTTTCCATCTACAACGATAAGTGGCTCTGCAGAACCATTGATTGTGCTGACACCACGCATACGCATAGATGTACCAGCACCAAGGTTACCTGAGTTGGCAACGATATCAAGACCGGCAATCTTACCCTGAAGTGCCTCGTCAGCACTTGAGAAAGAGAGACCTTCAACATCGTCCATATCCATAGTCTGTGTGGCAACAGATACCTCCTTGAGAGGGATAGCCATACCGTTGCTTCGAACCATTGGCTTAGCCTTAACGACAACTTCCTTGAGTGTCATCTCATGAAGCTTGATGTTGAACTTAGTCTTAGTTGTACCGATAACTTCCTCATATTTCTGATAACCAGCAAAGCTGACACTAATCTTGTCCTTTGGGTTCACAACAACGAGTGAGAAGTTACCATTCATATCTGTTACTGTTGCTGCAACGATACGGTTGTTTGCATCACGTTCAACGACGTTTGCCATCATGATACCGCCCAAATCATCATAAACGCTACCAGTGATGCGTCGCTTCTGTGCAAATGCTGAACTTACAAAGAAGAGCAGCACTATTGTTGTTATAACATATTTTACTTTGTTCATACTCTGTAAGTTTATTTTGTCAACCTATATTTTCTAAGATAGTTACGTGCTCTTGTCTCTGTCTTCCAATCAGAATCGTAGCGACCATTAGTGAGAGTCTTGTAATCAAGAACGTGGTCAATACCATGAATTACAGCTGAAGAAGAAGATACAATCTTGCTACCACTAACAATATAATCACGAGCAATAAGATTCTTCTCGCTTGTTGTGTGACTTACATGACCAGTAGCATCTGTGATGGAGAGCTTTGCATCTGCAACATTAGAAGCACCATCAGATGACACGTGTATCTTACTGTAAACTCCGGTCTCACTGTTGAGTGTTGCCGTCTCAAATACGCTTGGACTCATCTCTGGAGTATCAGCAAATACGCTATTATCCTGGAAGTGATTCTTTACAAAATTGATGATGACAGTAGCCATTGCCTCAACCTTTGTGTTACGAGCAGAAATAAGTTTTTCAAGCTCACCATCTGTAAGATTAGGATTCTCCTCCTTGAAGTCGATATCTGCAAGCTCCTCAATGTCTTCCCATGTTGGGAGACCCTTTGCGAATGCCTGCTCCATTGCTTCGTTTGTAGGAGCATAAATTGTATAGTTATAGTTATTGAAGAAACGTACGTTAGTGCTTTCGTCAATCTTGTTTCCTTCCTTGTCATAGCAAGGCAGACCTCCTCTCTTAGAGAAGATTGTGAACTTGTCAAGAACTGCCTTATCCTTGATGTCGCACTTAGAAAGAGCCTCAATGTTTGCCTGGCAAAGTTCAAAGAACTTACTAAAATTCTTATTGTTGTAGAGTATAGAATACACAGATTCAATGGTTGGCTGTACAGGCACGTCAATCATGTATGCAAAACCGTTACCATATCCGTATGTCTGAGCAGACTTGTCATCAAAGCCAATAACTGAGCTATGGCTGATGCTACCGCCTGACACTGGGTCAATCTGATTGTTGCCGTTAAGCAACCAACCACCCTTAACTGTCATGCAATTGCCATTGCCACCGTTTCTCTTTTTTGCATTGTCAACGTAGATAACAGCACCGTTCTTAGTAAGGAAATAGTGCTTGTTACACTCCATACCTGTCTTTGTCTCATCTATACCTATAGTAGAGCTATTATCCTCATGAATGACGGTATGTGTCTCAAGCATATCCTTCAAGCGGTTTCCAAGGCTGGAAATATCAAAAGATGTTGTAAGCTTCTCGCCAAGAGCGCAAGTCCTGTTCTCAAGGTCATAGATACATTCATAAATTCCTGTTACCTTTGGCTCTTTGCTCTTCTCGTCCCAAGTAATCTTGTATGCTCTACCAACAAGATTATTAAGCTTGACATCTGGAGACAAGAAAGAAACTGGGTCGATGTATGTAAACTCTTCATCCTGTGGAACAAGGAAACTGAAACGTGAGCTCATAGCAAGAAGGTAAGCATAGTAGTTAGTAGGAGTACCTCCAAGTGATGGAGCCTGAATAGCCCAGTTGAATATCTTCTTATCTTGCTCTACGTATGCAGGAGCACTTACCGCTGCATATTCAGCAGGAGTAGTTACCTCGTTCATAATGTAGATGACACCATTGTTTGCAAGAAGAACCTCCTGAATGTTGCCACGGTGATAGTCATTGTTTTCACCTTCATCAAACATTGGGTCCTGTGCAGAGTTCTTGATTGTCTCGAACTTGCTTGGGACAGAAGAAACAAATGAATCCTTCATAAGGTTACTCAACAATGCACGTATTACATTACGTGGAATGCAATCGAGTGCACGGAAAACTTTATCATAGTCTTCTGTGTCAGCAGATATCTCATTTACGAGGTCACCAGCATAAGCCTTTACGAGGAAGTTACCACCAGCACCAGGAGTAAAGAAATAGTCCATAAGCTTCTTGTCGTTTGGACAGAAGATTACTCCCATATCCTGCATTGAATTAGTCAAGTCATCTACGTAGTATGAATTCCATCCTGGGTCGAATGGAAGTGGCTTGTTGGAACCTTTATCAAACACGGAATTACCTGTAGGATTGTTTACAGGGTCTGTTCCAGCATCTGAAAGAAGTTCTGAATTTCCTTGTGAACGTAGTGAGAAATATCGTTTCTCAAATACAGAATCCACCTGATTGCCATAAATGAGTCGTGCACTCTCTGTGAGCATCTGGTTATAGAAAGGAGCAGAGAAACGATCCAACATGTGAGAGAAGAGCTTCGTATTCTTGTTTGTACGAAGTACCTCTGCCATGTTCTGTGGAGTAATATTAACTTTATCAAGCACGTTTACATATCCGTTCTGACATGTAATATCCTGCTTGATTACCTTATTTCCATAAATAAACACGTCATTCTTGTCACGGTCAACACCTGTGATAATCTTGAAGTCCTCATCAGTAATCTGCTTGTTTGTGAGCTGAGTGTTGAGGAAGTGAATCATCATTGATGGTGTTCCATCATTTGCAAGGTAGATACCCTTTTCACGGAAACGTGCCCAATAGTCTTTTTCATAGCTATCTGAACTGTAGTTGACAGGGAGATCAGCCGCAAAAAGATGTGGGATAGAGTCCGTTACGTCCAACGCTGTTTCACGACGCATACATTCACCACGTGTAGGGACATCGTTGTCTCCACCACCAGCAGGAATGCTTGACATCATTTCGAGAAGGTAGGCGTTGTTAATCATGGAACCATTGAGAAGAATCTTCTTCTGGCTCAAAGTCAACTGGTCATAGCCAGTAACACCCCAAGAATTGTTTGAATAGAAAGATTTAAACGCGTCATCGTTTGCTACGAAAAGCGTTTTTGAACCTGTGCGTGCCAAAACTTCCTTGTACTCAAGGTCATTGATGAGCTTGACGAAGTTTGTGTAATTACCATCCTTTTCCAAGTACTCGTATATGCTTGAGCCAAGCCATGAAGGCGTAGTGTCATCAAGCGTATAGTCGTCCTTACAAGAGTAAGTGGCGCCGCAGATTGCAGTAAGGAAGAATGCCTTTACAGCAAGGTTCCCTAAATTACAAAAGCGTTTGTTCATATAGTTTAGTTAGTTGTAATTAAAATTTCTCTCTCTCGGTAATTGTTCTAAGTTACAAGAACTATTGGTACATTCCTACAGAATCCATTCTTTCAGAACCCACCTATAATTATCCGTGCAAATATACATAAAAAAGCGGAAATGAAATTTTTCATTTCCGCCTTTTTTTATGTAAATGTAACAATTTGTTAAATAATTGTATTTTTTACCCTTTTTGAAAGCAAAAGCATAGTGTAATGTAACATTTCAAATAGTGGTGTAACATGATACAATTACTTTGAAACCTTCTTCACACTACCGTCGCCACTCTTTAAGATGTACACTCTTTTTGACATTGGATAGTTTATTCTCCTACCGTTTAGGTCATAGTATTCGGCGGAAGAGTTTGCGTTATTTACGTCGTTGATGCCAAGGGCAGGATTGTATTTTACCCTTATGCTCTCAGGGATATTTGCAGTAACTGCATCCGTAGTTGTTTCATCTCCCTTGAGTGTCACGATGCGCAGACGCAATGTGATGCTTTCCTTTGTGAAGAGTTCTGTGTCACACTTGTCAATGGCAACATTCTCTATTCTCAGTTTTATACTTTCAAACTTACTTCTCTTTTCAGAGTTGTCATAGAGCGTCTGCCATTTACCGTTGGCATCCTTATACTCGATAATCTCCTTTGCGGTAAAATCGCCATTCTTGTTGGTGATTGACACAACAAGAGCAGGAGTGCTTTCCAAGAAAGTGAATCGGAAACTGTTCTCTTTGTTTATAGAAGGGAACCATCCTACAGGCACTTTCTGCATCTTCTCGTTGTAGGCGTGAGTAGGATGTGTGTCTCGATACACCTCACCACATGGAGTTACCCACCAGCTATTCTTGTCACTATCCCATGATATAGCCGCGCGATAGTAAGAATCCCAGTTGTAGAGAGAATATCTTTCTATGAAGTTGGCATTGTCAAGGACGGAAAGAATGTACTTAATGGCATTCTTCTGCTTTGCAAGTTTGTCAGAGTAGCTTGATGGCCATCCCTCTGTTGTCCATGATGCGCCATTATTCCATTCCGTAAGCCATATTGCCCTGCCTGTATCCTTGTATATCTGCTCCAACTGGCTCCACCAACTGTCAGAGTTTGCAGCCTCGTTTGTTCCCCAGTAAGCATGGAAAGTAACGAAGTCGCAACGATATGCCATGTCATCACAATGTTTGACGAATTGCTTTAACCAAGAAGCATCGGTAGGGCAAGGCGAACCAATGCGAAGACCGCAAGCCATAAACTCTGGCTGGTGTGTACAAGCCTTCCAAGGGTCGATAGTCGTACCGCAGTCATCAGAGTGCTGCTCCGAATGCTCTGGCTCATTATAACCAAGTACAGCTGTGGCATCATCCCTGTCAATGTTTGACCAAGATGGCCAATAGATATGATTCTTGTGTGGCACATATTCCATATCTATAGTAGAAGAGCGGTCTGCACTCCATGTGTAGAACCATGTACAACCAAGTTCCTTGCCTTCTGCCTCTATGGCAGAATTGCCCTCTGTTGAGCACCATCCCTTTTTGCTTACCCAGTTCCACTTACGGATATATGCTCTTGATATACGTCCTTTAAGTAGGTCTGGGACAACATCAATGTATTTGTCTCCATGGTCAGCGACATAAACACGACTGTAGCCAGAGCCATCATTTACTGTTGAGAGGCACACCATGTATCCCTGTTTGAGGATAAATGAACTTATCTCGTTGTTAGCATTTCCAAGATTATCATTCTTACCAAGCTTTAGCTTGTACTCTGTACCACTGTATAACTCGCCAGAGTATGCGTACATGGCAATGTCATCCTTTGTGAAAGGATAGACAACCGCACCTTGCAAATAAATGGCAACGCGGCAGTTTGTACCGTCAATAGCTGTTTTTCCGTCGATACGTACTTGTTTGAGGTACTTGCTCTTTACGGTAGACGGACGAATATTATCAAAGATAAGGTATGCGCCATCACCAAGGAGTGACACCTTGGAGTCGCCCAAAGGATTCTCCGTTGCAAGTACGTGCATGTTTGTCTTTTCGCTTACGCTAAGAGGCGTAGCCTGATTGCCACCTTTCATATATATACAATATGTCGTGGTTTTGCCATACTCGTCAGGAGTTGGCTCATTTCCCTTTGTACAAGGGGTATATGTCATCTGGCAATCTGTAATGAGTTCTTCGCCAACAATGGATATCTCTGCTGACTGACCAACGGAAGTGACAACTGGTACTGTTGCTTGTGGCACAGTGCCGAGGAGTGTTCCATTAACGTTTACCTCCACATTTTCGCCATTGAACGTAAGAACGAGTGACTCATAGTTACCATCCGTGTTCATGCTCTTGTCACCTATCCTTATGCCCTTGGAACTAATGTATATGATAGCACCTGTCTTATTGGCAGAACGAACAACAAACTCCACTTCCTCTTCGCCAAGCTTCAAGGAGTTAAGACTTATGATGAACTTGTCATAGTTGCCCATGCTGCTACCAGAAAGGATAATCTTGTACTTACCTTCCTGAGCATTAGTGATGGCAGCATTCAAAGCGTTGATTGCCGTTACCATGACTTCCGTGTTCGCGAGGGAAGCCGTCTCCTTGGCACTACGTGCATTATAGAGTGCAACGGCAAGCTCGTCTGGCTTGTTGTAATATGGATTATCGTAGATAGCCTCACCACGTGCGATGACCTCAGTCAGTTTGTCCGTATATAGCTTGAGACGACTGTCGTCAAGAGGGTAGGCAGCATCAACAATCTGCCACGCGGATATGTCGCCCAATGCCTTGTCGTAATAAATGGATATAAACTCCTTTGCCTCAGCACCCTTGTCAATGCCAAGGTATGATTTATTATCTCCATTTATTGCGACTCCACGGTTTGATTTAACATATCCATCAATACCTTCCTGCAACAACCATTCGTATGAATTGTAAGCCTTGTTCAGGTTTCCTGCAAACCAGCAACTCCAAGTGTCACCTTCCTTGTTGCTTGCCTGAAGGTACTTGCCTGTTGCCTTATGTCTAAGCCAGTACCAACCAGAATGAAGGGATGACGCTTCTGCCACCCATACATAGTTAGTCTTATCCTTTGTAGTGGAAAGGGCAGGACCATTGTCCTCGGCATTTCCTCCGAGACATCGTCCATAATGGATATTGTAGAGATAATACTCACCACCGTCATGGATGGTGTTGTCTTGTGCTTTTGCTGTATTAGCAAAGATGAGAGCAACCATGCAGATTGCTCTCATCATTATGTTTCGTGTATTCATTATTTTACGATTACCTTGTATGATGCTCCTGCAACCTTGACGACGTAGATACCAGATGCCTGTGGTGCGTTGGCGTTAACCTTCGTACCTGCGGCATTGAATACCTCGAAGTCTGTTGCACCTGGAACAGTTATTGTCTTGCCATTAACGACTGGCATAAGTGCGTCATCACTTGCACTGACATTATTGATGCCTGTCATAGGAACAGTTGTCTTGTCTGTTATGTCTGCAATGACTAAGTAACCAACCTTATCGGCAGAATTAGCATTGTCACTCACACCTGTTGACTTAGATGTATCAACCATTCTCTTAATACGGCATCCGTAAGAGTAGCCATAATGTTCATCTGCTGTATCGGAAACCTTTTCGTCGTATGCGTTACGAAGGATTGTAGCAGATGGATAGTTGTTTGTCTGAGAGAATGCGAAGACCATAGGGTTGTTCATGTACAATCTCTCGTCACCATCCTTGAACTCAACAAGTTTTGCAGAACCATAAACAGGGTTCTCACCGAAACCTGCATTGATAAGCATTGTCTTGTCAGCATCGAAATAGCCTGTACCAGGAGTGATTGCTATATATGCAACCTTCTGAGGCATAGTGAATGACCTTGTCTCTGCATTCTCAAACTTGAGGTAGCACTTGAAGCCCTTATTAGTAACCTCAGTGATAACAACATTCATTGGATAATCATACAATGACGTTGGGCTTATCTTCTGTACTGTAGGGATTATAACTGGTGTAACTCCCTCTGGGAATGCCTGTACGAACTCAATCTCTGTCTCAGTATTATAAACAATCTGATTACCAACGACAGCATCAAGGTTTCCAAACTTCCTTGCTCCTTGTGGCAAAGCGAGGAATGGAAGCTCCTCCTTAGCAGATATAGTTGTCACGCTGCTTGACTGCTTCTTCCATGCACTCATCTTGAATGTGTATGAAGCAACACCTTGCTCAGTAAAGAGGATGTTTGGATAGAATGTTCTGTTGTTGTTTGTCATTACACCCATAATAACTGCAGGTGAAGCAGAGAATGAAGTGTTATAGTTTACTTTCATTGCATCATTGCCAGTAATAGCAAGTTTACCATATTGCATACCATCCGTTTCCTTTACATCAGGAATAGAGATTGCTGCCTCGTTTGAGTTACGAGTCTTGCCATCAGCATCCTTGTCCTTGATACGGAAAGTGATAGCACCTGTATTTCCAGTCATGTCAAGGAATGATAATGCCTTAGAAGTGTAAGTAACGTCATATTTGTCAACAATACCTACTTCGCCAAGTTCCTTCCATGTGTTTCCTGCATTCTGAATCTTGCACTCAACGATGACATTATTTGTCTGCTTGCCATTGAGGTGCTTCCATGAGAGAGTGACAACCTTTGTCTTCACGTCGTATGAAGCCACAAGGTCAGTTGGATTCTTGTATGTCCAAGGCATCCAATACTCGTTTGCTTCGTTGTATGCAAATCCTGACTTATATGTAGAGAGAACCTCTGCAGCCTTTGTAGGAGCACCGTTTGTCCAAATCTCACGTTTGCCCTCAACTGCATTATATACAGCAAGGCGCTCAAGCCAAGGCTCATTGTCTGCACGCTTGAGGACATCCCTCAACCATTCGCCGTTCTTCTGCTGGTCGTTACCACTACCCCAAGAGTACCAGCCACCATCTGTACTGAAGCCGCCTTCAGTTGTCCAGTTAGCACCATTGTTCCACTCTGTTGCCCATACAGGAAGACCTGTTGCGTTATAAAGTGACTTGAGGCGAGACACACATCCTGCTGGATCTGTTCCACCTATATAATAGTGTGTGGCAACGAAGTCAACACGTATGTTGTTGTTACGACACCAGTTCACATACTCACTTACCATTCCTGAGTTTGGATTACAGCAAGCGAATGTACCAATACGCATACCACTGTAAAGGAAGTCCTTAGCAACATCTACGAGAGGGTAGTCACCATGCTTCTCTCTTGGATTGTCAGGAATACTTGTTACGTATGTGTAAACCTCACCTGAACCAGATGTGTTGTCTGGTTCGTTCTGTCCAAGAATGTGAGTGTTGGTGTTGTTGAGATTGTTGATTGTACCAAAACTTTCCCAAGCACCTTTATAGCCCTGTCCGTTTGACTGACCAGCCTCGTGGTGACGCTGTGGTACGTACTCAGCATTGTCGCGGAGGCTGTTGCCTGCTCCCCAATCATAGAACCATGAAGCATTAGTGAGGTTGATGAGTTTGTCATCACGTGCATCACTCATACCCAACTTACCAGGCCACTGCCAACGGAAGATACGGAAGAAACCTACCTTGTCAGCAAGGAATGCTCCCTTTCCATTTCCTTCTTTAGTCAAGTCAACCTCCCTGTCTCCGCTATTGGCGATGAAGCAATGGCTGTAACCAGTACCATCTGTGTTGTTTGCCATGGTAACCATGTATCCGCGCTTAATCTTGAAAGAGCGGATAGGGAAGTTACCACCAGCCTTGGTGTAGCGTGTTGTTTTATTGTACTGATTAACTTCGCCCGTGAAGTTGTCACCACTATATGTAGTAAGTGGGTAGAAGTCTGTTCCGTCAGCGTTCTTTGTGTCGCTGTGAGGCAACACGATAGCTCCGTGGCGGTAGATGCTTACACGGCAGTTGCTATTGTTTGTGAGTGCAACTCCATTGGCAGTTACCTTTACGAGGTACTTGCTTATAACTTCTGATGGACGTATGTTCTCAAAAATAACGGCAGCATCTGGATTTGAGATGTCGATTGTACCAGCAGTAGAGAATGGTTCTGTACTTGTGATAACATAATCAACAGCTTCAGTTAGTGTCACCGTTGTTGCACACTGCGTTACTCTTTGTGTTTTGTTTGCTGCATTTACTGTCAGAGCAAGTCCGAGCAATAATGCAAAGGTTAATGTCTTAATATTCATATCGATTAAGTTTATGAGATTATTTTGCTGTATAGAACTCCGTTATCCTTCTGATTGCTCTTGTGCATACAGGACAGAAGTCCTCAACTTCGTTTATCTTCATTCGGCATTCCTGTGCAGGACGATAGCTTCCCTTACTCTGGTAGCCAGCTCCCTCAAATACTCCTACGACCTGCGTGGCAGCATTGAGCTTTGCCATCTCCTTTGCATCTTTCTTGTTAATGGTCTTGAAATTTGGCACCTTTGGGTCGAGTGGGGTAGGGATTGGTGTCTTCTTCGACATCATGTCCGCCCACTTGCTGTTGAAGTCCTTGAGTGTCGTGATGTTTGGCTCCCAAGGCTCTGTGTCGGCTGGATACCATTGCTCGTCCATGTCATCGTACGCATATTCGTCCGCAAGTCCTGCGTAGCTGTGACCAAACTCATGTACAAAGACCTCCTTGAATGTTGGGTGGTCGCTTGTGGAGAACGTCACTTGGTTGTAGATGCCTCCTCCTCCGTATGTGTTGGAGTTAACGAGTACCATGATATGCTCGAAAGGAATACCTGCAAGGAGGTCGTATATCTGGTGCATGTTCTGCGACATCAGATAGCGATTGCTATAGAATGTATCGTAGTGTGCTCCGCTCGTTCCCCTTCTCCAGACGCCCTTGTGAGGAACGGAAGGACCTGCATCATGAGATGGTGCGGCAACAGCAACGACATTGAACTTGTTCTTTAGACTCTTAAATGGCTCACGTGCAAAGAGAGCGTCAACTGCACGCTGGCAGTCGTAGTAGAACTTACCCATCTGAGCCTCTGTGTAGCCATCAGCAACAATGGCAAGGTCAACGCAATCCTCCAAGTTTACGCCCTTCATAGGATTGTAACCCGTATAGGTGAAGTTACGCACGGCTGCATTGTCTGAATCCTTCGTGTCGTTTGGATTGACAGAACCATCTGTCGTTCCTGTACCTTTCCAAATGTAGTGGTAAGGAATGCCGTAGTGTCTTGTTTTGCGGATAAGAATATCCTTTGGGTCAACACTATGGGTTAGCTCTGCCATCACCTTGCCGTGATTGTTCGTAAGAGATATTGTGATGTCAACTGGTGCTTTAGGGAAAGGTACATTGTACGAAGCCTCGAAAGCCTTCTTCACTTTCTTTGCCTCGTCGTACTGAAGCCATTCCTGAAAGAGAGTTGAGAACGTCCATATATATATTACCTCCTGTGTCTTCTGGTCGCGGACAACGAGTTGACCGTTACCATTGAGAAACTTCTCTGATAGTCTGTTCTTTCTTCCTGCCCATTTGTTTTGCTGCATCATCTCCTCAAGGTAGATGTGTTGCTCATTTGCGTCACCTGCAAGGATGTAATCCAATCGCAATGTCTTGTCATCAAAATACTGGCTGAAATCCTGAGCGTGCGCCCCAATGGCAATAGCCGAAAACAAGATGGTTAATAGTTTCTTCATTGTTGTTTGCTTAGTGTTGTATTTGTTTTAGTGTTGTTTGTCCTTAGAGTCAGATGCGCAATGCACCTAAAACTATGGTTGAAATGATGGCAGAGGAGCATTTTGTTTGCAATAGGCTGTATCGCCTTACATAATGACACCTTCTTAGCCTTCGTTAATCCTTCGCTAACCCTTCGTTACTCCTCCCTAATTTTTCCGTGGAAAAGCAAAAGACAAAAAGGAAGCATTTCTTTTAGGTTTAGTTGCATTTTGTCACTTTTGATTCATTCCCGATGGTTTGCCTAAAGATTACGTTTGTAATTCTTTATAGTGCAAATAAACAAAAAATAATTTGAACGAGCAAGGCGCAGAAGTGAAAAAAGCACAATAATGTAAGGAAATGGATGTATTTTGCATTATTTTCTTGTATTATTGGATGTTTTTTAATGGATTATTTTATTGTTTAATTGACACTCATTTTTACCAAATAACATAATCTCATATTTTTGTGGCATCAATCTGATCGACATAACATCTTAATCAAAAATAACTAACTAATCACAACTAACCAAAATCAAACTTGTCGAATTTACGCCTGCGGAAATGTAAAGAAAGATATTCAGTAACCAACATCTAAATCTACAAATTAAAATAAAAATAAATAACTCAAATCTTGTTAAGCACGTTCCCGAAGGCATGAATTCGACAAGTTTACAAAAAAGTTTCTGATTAATATTTACGATTAAAGGTCAACGGTTAGGCCAATATGGCAAATGGTTCAACAGCTTGCGAACATCTTCGTTTCAAGTTGGTGAGAACTATAGGATTTTCAAGTTAGAGAGGATGTAAGAACTCAAAAGACGCATTGTCCACGAGAACTTTTTAAAAAACAAACTCACAAACTTAAAAACTTATGCCCTCACAGTTCCAGCGTCCGCGAGAACTCAAAAACTTACAAACTTAAATTACTATATCAACCATTAATTTTTTACTTTTACAAAAACCTTAACCCAGATGAATTCAAAAAAACAAACTTGTGTAAAGTTAATGAGTGCAGTGGCATTGGCTGCATCATTCTTAGCATCCGGAACAGATGTTATGGCACAAAGAAAGACAGATTTGCTTGACCGCGGTCTTGTCGCAGTAAAGCAAAACAGTGGCGTATTCGTCAGTTGGCGAGTACAGGCAGACGAGTATTATGACGTGAGGTACAACCTCTATCGTGATGGTGCGCTCGTTGCCCAGAACATCTATGCTTCCAACTATACGGATGCTGGTGGTAGTCTTTCAAGTCGCTATACTGTGGCTCCTGTGCGTAAGGGCGTTGTGGGAGCACAATGTGCTGCCGTTTCAACATGGGACAAGCAGTACTTCGAGTTCCCAGTTTCCAATGTTCAGGCACGTAGTGGTGTAACTGTCTGGAAACAGAACGACCCATCTTCTGCCATGGCTAACTATACCATCAATGACATTGCCCTTGGTGATGTGGATGGTGACGGAAAGATTGACTTTATCGTAAAGCGTAAGAACCAAACAGATGCTGATAATCTGTTCCCTACGAACAACTATCAGATGTACTGTCAGATTGAGTGTTACGCTTCTTCCATAAACTACGGTCGCCTCTGGTGGATTGACTGTGGTCCTAATATCTGCTATGGTGCAGACGAGCAGTGGGATGCCGTGGCATTCGACTGGAATGAGGATGGCTCTGCCGAGGTTCTCTATCGCGGTGGTGCAAATACTGTTATCCACCATAGCGACGGTACAACAGAGACAATTGGTAATGTGAATGAGAATATCCGTGGCAACATCACTCATTCTGCTAATATGACATTCACTAACTCAGGTGAGGAGTGGCTTATGTACATTGACGGCCGCACTGGTCGTACATACGATGTAATCGCTTATCCTCTTCCACGTGGTAATGCGAGCGACTGGGGTGATTCCTACGGCCACCGTTCAAGCAAGTATTTCATGGGTGCACCTTATCTTGATGCAGTAAACCCTTACATCTTCCTCGGACGTGGTATCTACACTAAGATTGACGCTTGTACTTATCGTGTGAACAAGAGCACCAATAAGTTATATAAGGTGGGCAACACATGGCATAGCTACAACAATGCAGGTTGGTACTCACAGGGTAACCACAACTTTGCAGTTGCTGATGCTGACGAGGACGGAAGCGACGAGATTATCTACGGCTCAATGGTTCTTGACTTCCACACTGCCGACAACTCTCTCCACGGCTGTTCTTCTACAAGCCTTGGACATGGTGATGCTTCACACACAGGCGACCTCGACCCATTCCGCAAGGGACTTGAGACATTTGCCTGCCTTGAAGAGCATGGTGGTCACAACTACCGTAACGCCAATACTTGCCAGATTTACTACCGTCACAGCGTTTCAGGTGATGACGGACGTGCTATGGCAGGAAACTTCACAAACGACTATCCTGGATGTATCGGTATGTCAGCATCTTCAGGCGTTATCTCACTTACAGCTGACCGTCCTATCGACGGCTGGGTGAACAACTGGAATGCTTCCACTCCAAGCCCAGCGGCTCTTAACTTCCGTATCTACTGGGACGGTGACCTCCTTGATGAGTCTATCAATGGTCCTGGTTCAAGCGAGGGCTACCTCTTCATCGACAAGAACGGACAGCGTATCTATGACACAGGTCATGGCAACTACCAGACAGCTTGTATCAACTGGACAAAGAAGAATCCATGTGCTCAGGGTGATATCCTCGGCGACTGGCGTGAGGAACTTGTGATGCGTACTTCTGACAACCGCTTCATCCGTGTCTATACAACTGTTACACCTACTGAGCATCGTATGCCATCACTCTGGTACGATCATGTTTATCGTCAGGCTATGGTATGGCAGACAGAAGGCTACAACCAGCCACCTCACACAAGCTACTTCGTGGGCGAACTTGAGGGACTCACTCAGGCTCCACCTCCAATGACCTGGACAGGACGTACAGGTATCGGTAACAATGGCTCTATCACTACAGCCCTCAATGGACGCGACGTGTTCGTATGGCCTGATGGTAACGGCTCACAGTATTACGTGAACATCAATAGTGGTGCACAACCTTACACTCTCTACCTCAACTCACGTACAACAGTCGAGGGTGGTGACCGTGTCAACTATACAGAGACAAAGCACACTTGGGACCGTATCTGGCTCCGTGGCTCAGGACTCTCTGGTACTACAAACCTCTGTAAGCAGGGTTCATCAGCAGCCCACATGCCTTACGTTTCACACAACCACACTGGTAAGACAGACGTATGGCAGGGCGCACTTATCTGTAACGGTAGCGTAAACTACAGCCCTATCTGGGCAAACATTCATACTGAGCTCTTCCTCGGAAGTTCACTTGATGCAGCCGAGAGCTACTACAACTCTATCGAGATGGAGTACGGTTCTGCACTCTACATCAGCAGTCAGGCTAAATCAACTCCTTTCGTCAATGACAATGGCTATGCCCATATGTCTGTAGGCACATTCTTCGTAAAGGAAGGTTCACGCATCGTGTTTGACATCAACGGATCAAACAACTCTGCAGGCGACCAGCTCAACATCGGCACTCTCAAGGTACGCAAGCAGAACTGGCAGTATGGCCCACGCTATCTCGCTCCAGTGTTCCAGTTCAACTCTGCTTCACAGCTTGCTCCAGGCATGTATCGCCTTGGTACACTCGGTTCTGTAGCAAGTGGCAATATATCAAACATCATTATTGAGGCTAACATCGCAAGTTCTTCACAGGCTTCACTCGTAGTGGAGAATGGCGTCCTCTACCTCAAGGTTACAGGAACAGCACTCCAGACTGTATATAACCTCGACTTCGAGACAGCAAGCTCTAACAACTATGGCTTCTACATCGCAGCAGGTGGCGTGGAGACAATGGCTCAGGCTAATGGCAACGGCGGTCACGTGTTCCACATCTATCAGGGCAATAACAACAACCGTACAGTCATCCTCCCATTTGATGGCAACAGCTACTTCTCACAGAGTGGTGACTACACATTCGAGTTCGACCTTGCTATGATTAGCGGTAACAAGGAGACATCAGTCATCTCAGTCATCGGTAGCAACGGAACACTCTGCACAGTCACTATGCCTTCTTACGCTACATCTGCAACAGTTGCAAATGCTTCTGGTGCATCAGTTGGCACAATCGCTTGTCAGGGCTACAGCCGTTCAACTATCAACTCAGGTGTTGTTCCTTCAGTCTTTAACCACTTCAAGATTGTGGGCAATGGACAGGGAGTACGTCTCACTGTTACAAACGGTTCAACTACTGTAATCAACAATGTTGTTCTCAGCAACACATTCGCAAATGTACAGTCACTCAGCGCAATGCTTGCTCGTTACTACACTCACGTAGCATACGACAATATCCGTCTCACTCGTGTTGTTTCACTCAACTCACGCATCCGTTCAAACGTTGACGTTGACGACATGACTACAGGCATTGAGGAGCCACCAGTTGAAGAGCCAGAGGAGACTCCAACAACACTCTATACATTGTCTGGTCAGAAAGTATCTGAACCTGTAAAGGGACAGATATACATTGTGAAGAAGGCAAACGGAACATCAAAGAAGATTCGTTTCTAAGCATTTTCCAAGGTATATAGCAAAGTAAAGAAAGTCTGATTCAAAGCGCCCCTTTACTCCATATATAAAAAAGTGTGTGATAGCCATTCGGGTACTGCTCGGATGGCTATCGTTGCATTTGTTAATGAGTAATGAGAAATGAGAAAGTAGTAATAACAAGTTCGCTTAGTTCCGAATGATTATTACTAATTACTCATTTCTCATTACTCACTATTAACTCCTAATTTCTAATTATTTATTCCACCACGTATGTGTTGAACGAATGTGGCAATGAAGTGATGTTTAGGTATTTCTTTCCGAGTTTTACGTTTTGTACCACCGTCTTGTCGGTGAAGTTGCCAGCTGTGACAACATACTTGTCTGGGGCTGTCTGGAACACAACGACTGGGGTGCGCTGGTGTTCACGTCCTGAGTATGCAACCATCTTACTGTGTGGAGCAATGAAGTGGCTGAAATGCTTGTAGGCGTAATACTCTGGTGTGTAACGCATCTTGTGAGTCTTGCTGTTCACCTGAATGAGGGCGTTCTGTGACCATCCCCAACGCGACATACCGTTGTCGGCAAGGATGAAGTTCCAGTTGTAGTATTCGTCACATCCACATCCGAGGTTGTCGGAAAGGAGGAGGAACGTGTGTTCGCCTGCTTTCCAGTTCATCGAGCCATTGCCACATTCGCTCTCGCTACACATGAAGCGTAGGTTAGGGTAGCGTTGGCGAAGTGCTGGGAGGTTGTCACGGCATTCCCACTGAGTACCCATACCCTTGATGTTCTTCTGTAGCGTGGCATCATCGAGGATGCGCTCCACGTAGTCGAGGCGGTTGGTGTTGAACGTGCCAATCCATAGCTCCACCTCTGGATGCTTCTCCTTCAAGGCTGGTGCAAGGTACTCGTTGTTGAAACGTAGAGTACCCTCTGCAGTCCATGCGCAACCAGGGTAGGGAGTGTATGAATAAGCCTCGTTCTGATACATCACCTTTGTGATAGGAAGACCCTCTGCCTTGTAGAGGTCGATGAATCGGCAGAACATATTGGCATAGCACTTGAGATAGCGAGGGTCTTGTATGAAGTAGTCCTGAGCTGCAAGGCGACGTGGATAGACACCACTGCGGTCACCAAGAAGCTTCATCTCGTCTGGGTCAACCTTCTCCTTGTCACTCATGTATAGTAGGTAGTCCTTGTCTGGGCTTTGCTTGTTGAATCTGTTTGACAGGACAGGGTAGTCATTGTTAATCTTCATCCATGCTGGTGGACTCCAAGGGCTCATGAAGAGTTGGAGCGTAGGGCAGTACTTCTGTGCTGCCTTGGCAAGGACGATGATATTCTTTTTATCATGCTCAATGTTGAAGTGGCGCAGACCGAAGTCGCCAGCCACCTCGCTACAACTGTACCACTCGCGTGCATAGTCGTTGGCGTTCATTGACACACGTCCGTGAGTGAAACGAAGGTCGCCCGTGGCAGAGAAGAGGTCGGACATAACCTTTTGCTTGTCTTCCTCGCTGAGCATATTGTAGGCATCAAGGTCAAGCTCGTTGAATGTCGTGCCCCAAGCCTTGAACTCCACGCCAGTCTCGTTGCCCGTCACCGTAGCCACGTTCTCGCCAGTAGGTTTTGAAGCCAACTTGACTTGTGATGTTGCCCAAGTTGTTTTCTCTGTTGTTGTGTACTTCGTTACGTTTTGTGCCATTGCTGATGATGCAATGAGCATACTACAAATGAAAATTTTGTATTTCATGGGGTATAAGTTGTTAAGTTATTTTTTAGTTTGTGAGTTTCTATGTTGTTCCTCTTTTTGTTTTTGTGGCGTAAAGTTATGAAAACTTTTTGGAATAAGGAGGATATGTAGGCTCAAAAATGGTTGGGAGGATGATTTGCCCTTGTATTTGAAGGAAAACAAAAATGATGAAAGTAGAAGAATGAATAATATACCAAGCTCAAGTGAAAAATCGAGCTAGCTCGTTTTAAAAATGAGCTAGCTCGATTATTTTTACGACGATATTTGTTTTCGTATGAAAACCGTCCTTGTTTTTGGTCTGGGAAAGTTATTTGAGAATGACTTTCTTTCCGTTCTTAACTACAATGCCCTTGTAGTTGCCGTCCACACGCTGACCTGTGATGCTGTAAGTTACGGCATCTATCTGAGCCTTCTTTACAACATTGATGCTTGTTGATGTAGGTCTAGCACTATAGATGCGAATGTTATCAATGAATGCGCGGTTGGCACTTGTGCTTATGGTAACCGATGGATTAGCTACTGGGATGTCTGTGAACACGGCTGTGACTTCCTCAAAGGTGTCACTCATAGTGGTAGTGTATTCAAGTTCCTGTGCATCGGCTACTCCGTCAATCTTAACGAGGAGCGTTCCCTCAATCTTTGACCATCCTTTCACGTCAATGTCTATTCGGAGTGTGTAACCCTTTGGAGCATTGATGTTTGCTGTTGTTAGGCTACCGTTCTTCTTGCCAGTACCAATCTTGACGGCACCACCTGCCTGATATGCGTTTGACATTGAAATGATGTAATCGTCAGGCGTTGTCCATGTCTTGCTCTGACCTGATGAACTTGTGCTATTACCCTCTGTGAGGTCTGCAAAGTCATAGACGAATACTGGACCTACAGGGTCTGGCATTGGTGTTGGGTCAGGTTCTGGTGTAGGAATTGGATCTGGCGTTGGGTCAGGTGTTGGCTCTGGGTCTGGGTCATCGTTGAATGGGTCATCAACGTTGCCGTAAGTCTTACCATTGATGCTGTAAGGCACTGCACTTGCAAGGTTCCAGTTGTAGTCGATTGAGTCTCCCCAAATGTACTCTGCAAGCTGTGGAAAGTCGATGAATGCATTGCGGTTGCCTTGCTCGGCAAGCACACGCTCGTTGCGCACCTTCTCCCATTCTGATGGTGGGTCGAGACGGTTCCATTCGAGAAGGATTGGGATAATCCAAGCCTCGAGTGTTGGATAAGCGTTCACTCCCTTGTGGAAAGCAGCAGCGTTTGATTCCCAATTGACGTTTGCGTATGTAGTAGCATCGTAGAAATAGATACGTGCAAAGTCGCCCTTGAACTCGTCGCATGGTTCGAACACTTTGCCTGCGCCACCGTTCTTGCTTCCTTCGCCCACCTTGCAACGCTCGTTCTGGAAAGTCACCTTACCATCTACGATACCTACAGGGTAGTTACTTTTTGCGCTGTTAGCCCTCTGCTCGGATGGATAGACGTTGAAGAGGTCTGTGTAGATACCATATTTAGCACCTTTGCCCCACCATGACTGTGGAACGACGTGTTCCTTGTTCATCGCGCTTGTTGGGCTCTTGCTAAAGAAAAACTCACCTGTTGAATACATGTCGAACACTTGGTTTTCGTTGTCGAGACAACCATCGGTATATGGGTAGTGATCCCACAAAGAACTATAGGAGAACACCGTGTGCTTGTTCATCAACTTACCGAGCGTATGTTTCAGTTGTTCTTTCTTCAGTCCGTCGGCATCCTTGTAATATGTTTTAAATGATTGGGCAAGGACACTGTTCGCACACAATACCCCTGCTATGATAAATGAGAAGAATTTGTTCATTTGAATAGTGAGAGTTATTTATTTTAGAAGTAATAAGGGGAAGTTAAAAGGAGTAAAAGGGAGTAAAGTAACGAATGTCTGTTCACGAAAAGTTCCTACAGAGCATCGTCTTTCTACTCCTTTTTACTCCGCTTTAACGTCGTTAAACTACTTTTTGTTTACTTTACCAATACCTTCTTACCGTTCTTGATTACAAGACCCTTGAAGTCAGCACCTACCTTCTGACCTGCAAGGTTGAAGATAGCACCGTTAGCACGGTCTGCAACAACAGATTCGATAGCATCTACTTTTCCATCAGCTACAAGGATATCAAATGAAACGAGACGAGCCTGTGAATTAGATGTGAGTACGAGAGTAATATCGTTTGCCTCGCCTGTCCATGTTGCAGTAAATGCCTCCTCGTCAATAGTGAGGTCTGTCTCGCCAACCTTCCAAGTCTTGATGTAATCCTTACTTGTTGCCTTCATTACAACCTGTGTGAGGTGCTTGCCAGCAGGAGCAGAAATAGTAACAGTAGAAGGAGTAGTGATTTCTGTCTTGTCATCATTGTACTTGCTACCGTAAACCTTGAGGTGGTTGTCACCCTTCTTCCAGTAACCTGTAGCTACTACTACAGATACACCGTTCTTCTCTGCCTTAACTTCGCTACCGCTACCGCTTGTACCCTGACCTTCAAAGTCGCTCTTAGAGAAGATAGACTCACCAGCCTTTACTACGTTGATAGTGAGTGTCTTTGATGATGATACGAAACCTTCACCCTCAGCAGTTGCTGCTGTGATTGTTGTCTCACCCTTAGCTACTGCAGTGATAACACCCTCTGCAGATACTGTTGCTACATTCTCATCGCTTGAAGTGTAAGTAACAGTTCCTGTATACTTAGTAGTGAATGTAGCCTTTGCAGTCTCACCCTCTACGAGGTCTTCTGATGCTGCACTCCACTCGCTCTCTGGGTCAGCAAGTGTAGCGTTAGTAACGATGTCTGCCTCTGTACGTGGAGCAATCTCGATAGTAGTCTTGTTGTCCTTAACGTAGAAGATGATAACACCAGTGATGTCGTATGTCACGCTCTCACTCTCTACGAAGTCAGGGAGAGTCATGAATGTGTTGTATGGAGTGATGTCTGCCATACCGTCTGTGAGAATCTTGTTCTTTGCATTGTAGCTGAGACCCTTGATAGTAACAACTGCACCCTGGTTAACAAATGCGATGTCGTCGATTTCAACTACAACAGGAGCAACCTCGCCACCTTCTGCAACCTCAATACCTTCAGCTTTGTTTGTGAAGTTCTTGATTTCTGCATATCCGTTGTAGAGAACAAGAGTTACGATTGCAGTGCCGCTGAGTTTATCACCAGCCTTGAATCCAGCATTTGAACCATAAGAAACGATACCGTTTCCATTGCCGTCTGAGAAGTAAGTGTTGCTACCCTTAGCACCAGTACATACCCATCCGTTGAAGTTGATAGCTACCTCTGTGTCCTTGTCTGTAGCAGCCTTGAATACGTCTGCCATAGTTGCAATAGGAGTGAGGATTGTGTATGTAGCGTTTACAGTTTCGCTCCATGCGTCACCAACCTTTGCTGCAGCATTGATAGTTGTTGTCTCTGCTACTGCGATAGCTTCGCTGTACTCCTTTGCGGTCTCGCTTGTCTTAGGATCTGTGCCATCCACAGTGTAGAAAATCTTTGCACCCTCGTCTGCAGAAAGAACTACAGACTGTGCTCCGATGTAGTTACCGCCCTTAGTCTCAAACTTAGGAGTGTTGATTACAACAACATCTGATTCGTAGGTTACCTTAATCTCGTCAACGTAGAGAGCACCTGCTTGGTCATCGCGTACTGCGAAGTAACTTGGCGCATCAGCAACTGCATATGTATATGTGAACACCTTGAAGTCGCCATCTTCCTTTGATGCTTTTTCTGCAGTCAACTTTGTTTCACTTGGAAGAGGCTCTGTTCCAACATAAATGTTGAAAGCAGGTTCGTTTTTGTTACCAGATGCGACACGTGCAACAAGTTCTATTTTCTTAATCTTGTTGAAGGCTGTTGTGTTAGCAATGAAACCTTTGTTGTCATTCTTGTACTGAAGCTGGATGCCACCACCATTGCTTGCAGAAGCAACACATATTCTACATGAAGTGAAGCTGTAGCTAGCGTGTGTAAAGGTGTACCATGTACTTTCAGTTGCCATGTCTTGTGAACCATAACCATTTGTGGTAAGTTCAACAGAACCTGATTTACCTGCAACGATATCCTGTGCAGTAATAGTGTAGGTCGCTTCTGCGGCGTTGGCACATACAGCCATTGCCACGGAGAGAATAGAGAGTAAGAATTTTTTCATAATCTTCTTATGTTTTATTTACTTGTTAGTTAATATCGAGCACAAAATTACGTATTTTTTTTGACAGACGAAGTGATAACATATAGAAATGACACTTTAAATATAAAATAATATCATATTGCATAGTTTTTCACATGTCCGTTTTGCAATTACTTTAATAAGTGTTAACTTTGTTCCCGATAATACAAAACCCAGAGGGGAAACCCTCTACAAAATTGTCCTATATTATTCAAATGAAGACTTCAATTCTTAAATCATTTGCCGTTATTGCTACGGCATCAGTTCTTTTTTCTTCTTGTGCTACTATCCTTGACGGAGGTAACCCAACAGTGACTCTCTATGGTCTTCCAGACAACCAAAGGGTGACAGTAATCACGAATGTACAAGAGTACCGCAATGTATGCTTGCCAAAGAGAGTAAAGGTAGCGCGTCATCACCTCGATGGCCAGCCTATCCATGTTATTAATGATAATGGAGAGCGTCAGACGGTTTACCTTGAGAAGAGCGTAAATGGATTAACATTACTCAACATACTTGTTGGTGGACTTATCGGTTTTGGTATAGACTGCGCCACAAACAGCGTTGCTACTCCAGCTTTCAAGCATCTATATGTCAATCCTAATGGCTACTCTTCTTATGTAAGAAAGGACTCTACAAAAACATCTAGTCAGATATTTGACGATGTAGATGAAATGTTTAAATAAACTTGTCTTATGAGAGCAATAAACAAATGTGTATGTGTGTTAGCTCTGATATTGATAACATCATGTGCTACTAAAGCGGATAAATACAGTAATTATCCAAAGATAACACTATGGGGAATACCTGCATACGAGAAAGTAACTGTTATTACAAACGTAGCGACATACGAGGATGTATCAATGCCTGTCACAGTGAGCCTTCCGCATGAAGTGAGTGATGGAGACAGATTAGTAACCGTTGTTAGCAGCAATGGTAAATCGATGACCATAGGTCTCGATATGGTGGACTTTGATTTATCTTATGCTTTGTTTAAGAAAAAGACTAAGTATAATACTTGTACTTTGGGCTTTAGTCGCAATCCTGAAAATGAGATAATGAAAGATTTAGCTAAAGCGAATATCTACATCGACCCATCAAGTTTGGGTATAGAGAATACCGACACAATAAAATCCGTGGAATCAATGGCTATGGATATTGATGCTCTTTTCGAGCCTCAGAAATATGCGAAGTAATAATCGTGTTACATAATAATATAAGGTGTGCGTTTTTGACTTAGAGTCGAGAGCGCACACTTTTTTGTTGTTGTATGTAACTAGCCATGTACCCTGTATCTCGGACTAATGATAGTCTGTGAACGGACTAATATTAGTTTGTCATACCAACTAATGATAGTCGGTAGTACAGACTATCATTAGTACGAGAAGCAACATTCGATAGTAGGGGAGGCCGCATCCAATCATTGCTTTTTCAATCGTCCTAGTCGTTATTTCTTGGTATTGAGCCGAAGCGGAGCAAGCGCGAAATACCCCATTTTTGAGTATTGCGCTTTCTGCTTTTTCGCCGTACCTTTGCACCGTGATTCAATCATGTTGACATGACACGCCACTGCATTGGTACAGAACAAGTTCTGCACCTGACTGACGTGTGATATCTGACATCTCGGACAACCAATACTTATATATAAATATGAATGCAACAATTGTAATTTACGGTTCCTCAACAGGAATGTGTGAGGCTATCGCAGAGAAGATAGCAAAGAAACTGGGCTGTGAGGCTCTCAATGTGCAGAACCTCACTGCTGATGTGATTAACGACCATACTAACCTTATCCTCGGTACTTCCACTTGGGGTGCAGGTGAGTTACAGGACGACTGGTATGACGGTGCAAAGATGCTTCATCATGCAAACCTTTCAAGCAAAACAATTGCCTTGTTTGGTTGTGGCGACAGCTGCACATACAGCGACACGTTCGTTGGCGGAATAGGTATTCTGTACAATAGCATCAAGGCAAGTGGTGCGAACTTCATTGGTGCCGTGAGCACGGATGGTTATACGTTTGACGATTCGGAGGCTTTGGTGGATGGTAAGTTCATTGGTTTACCCCTCGACGATGTGAACGAGGATGACAAGACTGATGCTCGCATCAACGCATGGATTGCAGATATTTTACCTAACCTATAACAGAAAGGACATAGCCTTATGCAACTAACGATGGATAACAGGGTTGGGACAATGGTCGTTCCTTCAGAGATAAGGGTGCTGACGAACCACATATACGAGTACAAAAAGGGAGTACGCAGGATGATTCTGTTCACTTGCAACCGCCGCTATGAGCAACAGGCGTGCAAACGATTGATGAGTCAGTCGATTGACTATGTGGTGCAACCTGCTGGCAGTGACAACGTGAACGTCTATTTCGGACGTCGTGAGTGTCTTGATGCCATCCGCCTGTTTGTCACTCGTCCTTTGCATGAGTTGACGCCAGAGGAGGATTTCATCCTTGGTGCTATGCTCGGCTATGACATCTGCGTACAATGTGAGCGATACTGCGCAAGGAAGCAGACGCATACATGTAGAGACAGAATAGGGAGCTAAAAAACATAAACTATTATATTATGGAAAGAAGACATAAGATCATCACTTTATGGCTAATGATCATGTGTGGTTTTGCCAGCCACTCTTTGACGGATTTTCTCCCTATGTGCTGGGGAAAGGACGTGCGTATTGCAACTGACGGTGTTGTTGACCAAAGTATGATAATGTGCATTGTCACTCTGTCATTTCTCATACCTGTGATTGGATTGTTTTGCATGCTGACGGATGTTAAGTCGAAGGCTGTACCAATGTGCAATGCCGTATTGGCATGTCTCATTGCCTTGTTCAACGTGGCTCACGCTTGCATGGAACTTCCATCCGACAATGCAGGACAGTACGTCATCATGCCTATGATGATTATCATTGGTGCTGCCTTAGCTTGGCATTCTGTCAAGTACCTGAAAGAAAATTAGTTTAACTTTAAAAACATAAAAAATGAAAAAAATTGTAATGATGGCTTGTGCCATGTCGTTTGCCATGAACATGATGGCAGAAAACGTGAAGTTCAAAGTAAGTAACATGCATTGTGACAACTGTGCAAACCGTGTGGAAAAGGTTCTAAAGGGTAATGATGCAGTAAGTCAGGTTAAGGTTAACCTTGAGTGCAAAGCTGTGTGCGTAAGCTATGACGAGAAGAAGACAAGTGCTGAAGCACTATTGAAGGCACTTACAGAGGCTAAGTTTCAGGCTGAAATTATGAAAAAGTGCAACAAGGAGGATGGCTGCAAGCATGACGGCGAAGACAAGTGTGACAAAAAGGACAATCAAGAAAAGCACGAGTGTGGTGGTGACGGATGTGGACATCATGACGATAAAGCAAACAAATAACCCTTAAAGCACGATATATTAATCTTTAATTATAAATTCTTTTAACATTCTAATTATGCGTTTTTTAGGATTAGCACTTGCAGCTCTTGCCTGCATAGTGTCTCTTGCTTCATGCTCTGAAGATGAGGCTGAAAACAATATTGAGATTACATTCAATGCAGTACCAAAAGTTTCAGGAGCACTTGACGTGTCATCACTGGAGGGTATTCCTGTACAGTTTACAGAAGTTCGTACTCAGGACACAAAAGCATTTCCTTTGGATGCAAATGGCAGGGTAAGGGCGTGTCTTCCAATGGGTGTGTATAATGTTTCTATTGAGAAGAATGTAACGAATGCCCAAGGAGAGCAGGTTGTCATCTCACTCCGTATGGAGAATGTGAATGTAAACGCTGCTGGACAGACAATAGACGGATATGTCAACTCTCTTCCAACAAGTGCATTGGGCAAGGACTTCATCTTTAGTGAGGTGTTCTTCAATGGTGAGACAAACTCTGGACGAATGATGCATCCTGACCAGTATATTGTTCTCTTCAATCCTACAGAAGATGTGCTTTATGCCGATGGTGTGAGCATAGGCGTGACAATGCATCTTTCATGGCAAAACAAACAGCTTTGGTATGACAAGTTCTATCCTACCCAAGTGCCTATCGGTGGTTTCATAACAATCCCTGGAAGCGGAAAGGAACATCCTGTACAGCCAGGTGAGAAGTTCGTTATTGCTTTCACAGCTATAAATCACTCAGAGGTGGTAAATGGAGAGATTGCATACGACCATGCTGTTGACCTTAGTGGTGCGGATTACGAGATTTATTATGGTCCTGATGCAAATGATGTGGATAATCCAGATGTACCTAACGTGCTCATTACTGAGAATGGTGATTCTTATGGATTCTTCTTCCAGCCACGTGGATATGTGTCACCTATAATGTTCCGACTTGAAAATGGATTGCAGTCAACAATTGACAAGTTCGTAAGTAGCCATACTACGCTCTCAAAGACAGAAGTAGCTGCCACAGAAACTACACCTGCTGGTGAGATTGATATTCATATCCTTGCTGTTGAAACAGAAAACATCATCGATGGCATTCAGACAAGCGATGTGCCACAAGATGTTAAGACACGTGTCATACCAGAGACTGTTGACCGCGGTAAGTTCCTTGTGAATGGCTGTCATCGTCAGGAACTTTGCATACGTAAGGAAATAAAGGTTGGTGATAAGATTTTCTACAAGGATACAAACAATAGCGATGAGGATATGCAAGATGTCAATGAGCGCAAAACAGCAGGATTGACTCAAAATGCATTCCCAATAGAATGGAGAAACAAGTAAGAATTATTTGTTATAAAGACAACAGAAAACATTGAATAAGAAGATATTCTCATTATTTCTTTTCCTGCTGTGCGTATCTGCCACTTTTGCGCAGACATGCACGGTCAGGGGAAAGATTACCACAGATAACGATGGCGAAGTAGCAAGCTTCGCCATCGTTAGTATTCAGAATCAGGAGTTACGCACTCTATGTGATATAAACGGATGCTTTGAGCTACGCAATGTCCCTATGGGCAGACAAATCATAGAGGTGGAGTGTCTTGGTTATGCCAAACTGAAGCATCAGTTTATGGCATCAAAGGATGTAAAGCTTTCTCTTAGGCTTCAAAGTAGCAGTTTAGCCCTGCCTGAGTTTGAGGTAATGGCAAAGAAGAGCCTTAAAGGAAAGGTTGTTATAGACGAGACTGCATTGGAATATATACAGCCAACATCACTCGCTGATGTGATGTTGCTATTGCCTGGTAGTGTATATAAGGAAAACAATCTTACCCAGTTCTCACAGATAAGTAGCCGTCAGGTTGGAAGCGATGCAAACACGTCATTGGGCGTTGGTATTATTACGGATGGGGCTCCCGTCACTAATGATGGCATACGTTCCCAATTGGTTGGAATCACTGAAGGTAGCAGCAGTTATGATAGTGAGGTGAGAAGTCGCTCTGGTATCAATCAAGGTGTGGACATGCGCATGATTTCCACAGACCACATACAAAGTGTGGAGTTTACTCGTGGAATATCGTCTGCACGCTATGGCAACCTTTCAAGCGGAATGATAAGCATATCATCAAAACATGGAGTAACACCATTGCGTATACGCCTAAAAAGTGATCTGAAGAATAAGCTTGTATATGCAGGCAAGGGCTGGAGGCTTAGTGACAAGGCTGGTACGCTTCATGTTGGTATTGACTATCTCAAATCCATAGATGACATTCGTGAGGAAATGGATAAGTTCTCACGTCTTACAGGGCAGCTATACTATAATAATAATGTAAAATTGGGAGATTATAGTCTCGATATAGATGGCCGATTGAGTCAAACCATCACTACAAGCAAAATGAAAAAGGATGAACTAACGTATGAATATGACGAAACATATAAGGCGGATTATTCACGTACAGCCTTGATGATTAAGGGTAATATGACTTTAGGAAAGACTTGGATGGACAAATTGGAGCTGATTCTCTCTGCTGACTATACTCATGACAAGATAACACGCCATCGTATGGTGTTGTCAGGTTCTGGACCTATGAATCTTCCTCTTGCTTATGAGATAGGAGAACATGAGGGGATATATCTTCCAAGAAAATATTATAGTGATTTCTATCTGGACAATAAGCCATTAAACATCTATGCCCAACTTAATGCTACATCACGTATATCTTTATTTCAAAAGACAATGCTCAATCTACAATATGGAGCAGAATATTCAAATGTGAAGAATCATGGTGCTGGTGCCGTTATAGAAGACGAGACACGTCCGCCATTTCCGTATGACAATTCATACATGCGTCCACGTCCAAACTGGTCCATCCCAGCCTTGGTCAATGGGGCTGCATATCTTCAGGCTGACTTTATATATGACGATGGTAAACAGAACATAGTACAGCTATCAATAGGCGGACGTGCTGCGATGATGACGAATCTCCCAAAGACTTATTATCTTCATGGAAAGGTACTGTCCGATCCGCGTCTTAATCTGTCGTACACTCACTACAAGACGATGAAGAATACATTCAGGGTAGGCTTGGGTACGGAAAGTAAAATGCCTACGCTTGACTATCTTTATCCAGAGAAACTGTACAAGGATTTCTACATGCTCAACTCATATACGAATGATCCACAATATCGTCATCTCATAACCTATACTAATATATATGACGTAGCCAATCACGACCTGCGTGCAAACAAGAATCGAAAGGTGGAGGCAGGATGGGATATTGACTATAAGGGATTCTGTCTGTCAATGACAGCTTTCTATGAGTTATCGGATCAAGGGTACGAATATTTCACAGAGTACTATCCTTTGACATACGACCTCTACACAACACTTAAACCTGGAGTGAACACAGAAGGAAGAATTTTACAGAAGAGTGACTATGTTCATGAAACGTACAGTTTGTTTACTACATCGCAACGTGTGATGAACTCAAGTAAGGTGACAAAACGCGGTGTGGAGTATCGCATTAGTTTTCCTAAAATCAAACCACTTCTTACGACAGTAGAAATAAATGGTGCCTATTATCAGACGGATTATGCATCGTCACTCCCACTATATTACTATCCTGCAATAAAGATAGGCGGGAAGGAATATCCATACGTGTGTATTTTCGATAATGGAGCAAAAAATCGTTATCGTCGTCTTAATTCCAATTTATGGTTCAACACTCACATCCCAAAGTATAATCTATTCCTTACGAACTTCTTTCAGATTGTCTGGCTTAACACAAGCCAATATATAGACAATCATGATTTCATTCCATCGGAATATATAGATATGGAAGGTAATCGTAAGGTTGTGGACGACGAAATACGTGCCAAAATTGATGCAGATGACGGCACATTCAGATATTTCAGGCGTACAATCATGCCTGTAAAATATGCACGTAATGATAAGCCAGTGTCTCTTTTGTGGAACATCAAGGCAACCAAGGAATTTAGGAAGGGAACCAAGTTGTCGTTCTTTGTAAATGGATTGCTTGACATAAGCCCTAAGTATCTTTCGGGTAGCAAGGTCACTCAACGTGAATGGCATGACCCTTACTTCGGACTTGAACTATATTTTAATTTTAACTTATGATGCGTTTTATAAAAACATATATATTTCTTCTCGTAGTCATGGTTTGTAGCCTTATCCATGCGCAACCTCTGATTGACAGGACAAACTTGCCATTGTCGCCATCTGAGGTTCGCGCTATCGATGCAAGTGCAGACCTATTACAGATAGTGACAAGCACTCTGTATTCAAACCCCGTATTCATATATTGGTGTAGCCATAATGATACAACATCGTATCATCGTACGGCTTTAATCTATACAGGATTGGCTGGTGCAGACAGCAAGGGCGATTTTGTCCCTTATGAAGGAAATGGCTCTACGGATTATCGTATTGGAGCTTATGGAGAATACTTGGCACAGCATGGAGGAACATTATCGGGGCGAATACAATATTCGCAGGGCGAACATCGGAATATCGGATATAGTGCAATGAGACTTCCTGAGTTGTATTTCCCTTACATATCCACAGATTCATGCGGAGGAGACTTTAAGTATGACACTTATTATATTGAGGGAAATTATGCTTTTAGCCTTAGTAAATGGTTGTTGGGAGTGAAGTCGTCTTTCTATGGCGAACAAGCATATAGGCTTACAGATCCGCGAGCCTTGAACAATACAATGTGGCTTCGATTTAATACTGGGTTCGCACGTGATATGGAAGGTCATTTGTTTATGCTTGATGTGGGGTATGGCCGCAATAAGCAACATATGCAGCTGCGTTATTGGCGTCCGGGACAACAGGATCGTTTTTTTGTGTGCTATGGTTTTGGCTTATATGACACACGTCAGAGTGCGGTATCATTTGGCAAGTCAAGGATGTACTATATCAATGAGTATAATTCTTGTTTTCAGTATCTTTCTCCTAAGAGCAAGCCTCTTCAACTTCATTTTTCCATGAAGTATTCCTTTGGACACATGACAACAGAAGAAAGTGACATTTATAACTTATACGAGTCACGTAGCCATCATTTTGTGCCAATGCTAAATGTGACTTATAATCCACGTGGTAACTGGAGGTTTGACTTAATGACAGAAGCTGACATTCTACACAGGAAAGGTTATGAAAACATTATCGAGGAATATCTTATAGATAAGGGTAATAACATATATGACTTCCGTACGATTGACACACGCCAGAATTATATCCGTAATACGAGTGATGCAACAGTGGCTTTGAGGACTACAAAGCGCATAAATCATCTGGAAGTTCATGTGCAAGGTGGTGTATCTGTTAATAATTATGAGGAAAGATATAGGTCTAATGG
>JAFZVY010000155.1 GCA_017617575.1 Bacteroidaceae bacterium
CTTGTGTTTGAACAATGCTCAAACAATGTTCAAACAATATTCAAACTTTTCCCAAAAATTCAAAAGCACACTTTTCGTTTTTGTTCCTTCCTCTCCTTTTCGTTTCTGTTTTTTCACACCTTTCGTTTTGCCGTGATTATGTAGTTGAAATGACAAGGGCTATGGCAGGCAATAACCGATAAGTTTCAACACATAAAGAAAAATCAATTTAGTATTACATGATAAAAAAAAGACGATGGCTTGTGGCGACTTTCGCCATAGCCGATGTGTTATGCGCGTATGCGACTGAACCATTACGCATGAATCTACAACAGTTGTATGCCACGGCAGAGGCAAATAATGCCAGCATACAGTCCTATAACGTGAAGATACAACAAGCGGAAGAAGGTATAGGTGTAGCTAATTCTGCAAGGCTTCCAGAAATGGATGCTTCTGCTTCTGTAAGCTATTTGGGAAATGTGAAGATATGGGAACGTCCATTGAAGAATGCTATTACGGCAGAGACGCCACATTTTGGTAATAATGTTACCTTGACTGCAAGTCAGGTTGTGTATAGCGGTGGCGCAATCACAAGTGGAATAGCCTTGGCACGTCTTGAACATGAGATGACAAAAGTGGAGGCGGACGAGAATCGCCAAAAGGTTCGTTTTGGTCTTACAGGTTATTATCTACAGTTGCATAGTTTACACAACCAAATGGAGGTGCTTGACAATAACATCAACCTTACAGAGACTCTTATAACGCTCACAAAACAGCGTTTGGAGCAAGGTGTTGCTCTTGAGAATGATGTTACACGCAATGAGTTGCAACTTGAGAATTTGCGTCTTGGAAGAGTTCGTGTTGAGGATGCAATGCGTATCATCAGTCATCAATTATCAACGATGCTTGGAATGGACACTACCGTCAATATCATTCCAGATGATGACTTTTCTAACGTTCTATGCCCCAAGGATGGGGAAGAAGCATGGCAATGGCTTGCCTCAGAACGTAATATAGGAATGCAGAAGGTAGCAATAGGAATGAAAATGGCGCGGCAAAAGGTGCGTCTTGAAAGGTCTGAGTTGTTGCCTAAGGTCGCACTTGTTGCAGAAGAACATTTTGATGGTCCTGTTACATTTGAGGTTCCTACGCTGGACAGAAATATCAACTACTGGTTTGTGGGCGTTGGTGTGAAGTATAACATATCGTCATTATGGAAAAGTAGCAAGAGGGTAAGACAAGCTCGTACGGCAGTGCTTCATAACGAACTTCAACAGCGTGAAACAGCAGACGGAGTGAATGATGCTATACAAGCTGCCTATACAAATTATCTTACGTCGTTTACAGAACTTAGTACGCGACAGAAGAGCGTGAAGCTTGCAACTCAGAACTATGATGTGATTCAGAATCGCTATACGGAGGGACTTGCCCTTATTACGGACATGGTGGATGCTGCCAATGTTAAACTTGAGGCTGAGCTTGCGCTTGTAAATGCCCGTATAAATGTGATTTATAACTATTATAAACTAAAATACATTAGCAATACATTATAATGGAAAAGAAACTTGTATATCGTTGGACATATAATTGCATCGTCCTTGTTTTACTCCTTGTGGGTGCAACTATTGTTATTCTTAACTTTGCTCATTTCGGTAATGTGGAATGGACGGACAATGCTCATGTACGACAACACATTACACCTGTTAATACTCGTGTCGGAGGCTTCATTAAGGAAATACGCTTTGATGAGTTTCAACAAGTTCATAAAGGTGACACACTTGTAATAATCGAAGACGCAGAGTTTCGTCTTGCCCTTGCACAAGCTGAGGCTGGTCTTGCAAATGCAGAGGCAGGTAGGCGTGCCACAACTACAGGTATGGCAACCACGCAGAGTAATATCGGCGTTACGGATGCTACCATGGAGGAACTGCGTGCGCAGATGGATAACGCACAGAAAGAAGATGCTCGCTTCCAGAAACTGCTTGCAGAAAAGAGCGTGACACAGCAACAAGTGGATAATGTTCATACGGCATATATTTCCGCTCGTGCTCGTTATGATGCGGCGAGCCGTCAACGTAATTCCATGACACTTGTTCACAACGAACAAGGACATCACCTCAAGCAGAGTGAAGCTGGAATAGAAGTTGCTCGTGCGCAACTTGACCTTGCACGTCTCAATCTTTCATATACCGTCATTGTGGCTACAGCAGACGGTGTACTCGGTCGAAAGGAAATACACGAGGGACAACTTGTGCAACCCGGACAGACAATGGTGGATATTGTTGATGGCAAGGAACTTTGGGTTGTTGCCAACTACCGTGAGACTCAGATGCCAAACATAGCCGTGGGGGCAAAGGTGCGTATTAAGGCTGACGCTGTGCCAGATGTGGAATATACGGGTGTTGTTGAACGTATATCCGATGCGACAGGAAGTGCATACAGCCTCATTCCACAGGATAACGCAACAGGCAATTTTGTAAAGGTGGAACAGCGTGTTCCTGTACGCATCAGCCTTGATGGTAACAGTAGGGAAGACCTTGCCAAGCTTCGTGCAGGTCTTAATGTCGAATGTGAAATAGAGTATTAGGCATGAGTGGTCATTCTACACCTCCTCCTTTCGCAATGCCGATGTTCCGTCCGTTTGTACCGACATGGCTGCGCCCTTGGATATATGTCATTCAGGCATTCTGCTTTCAGTTGGCAGGATGTGTCTATCTTGGTGCTCTCAATGAAATGATAGGTGGACGTGCCATTATGCGTGAAGACGTTACGATGTGCCTGTACAGCAACCTTGCAGGTATGGCTATATACTTCCCGTTGCTCTTCAGAATGAAGTTCCGTTTCTCTAACCGCTCGATGTTGATAGCCTCGGCACTTGTACTCGCTGTTTGCAACTGGTTGTTTACGAAGACCACTTTCCTACCGTTCATGTGGGCTTTGTGCTTTGTGGCAGGTATGGCTAAGATTCAGGGTACGTTTGAGAATATGTCAAACATACAGCTATGGATGACTCCAACGCGCGACATGGGAGTATTCTTTCCTTGCCTTCACATCATATTGCTCACAAGTATAGAAGTTCAGGCGTGGTATAGCGCATTCTTTGGCTATTCGTTTCATTGGTACGCATCCCATTGGTTTGTGATAGGTTTAATGATGTTGGTTGTCGCAATACAATTGTTCCTTACTCGCCCATGGTGTCCTGTTTCGCAACGTATGCCTCTTAGTGGCATCGACTGGCTTGGAGCTGGCTTCTGGTGTCTGTTAGGATTACAGATAGCGTATATCTTCAATTATGGCGATTGGCTTGACTGGTGGCATTCACCAATAATACGTGTGGTTACAGGCACCTCGTTCATTACGCTTGCAGGATGTCTTCATAGGATGTGGACGAAGCATCAACCGTTTTATGAGCCTCGTATGTGGACATACCGCAACCTTGTGCCTATACTTGTCATCATGGCTGTGGTCGAAGGACTTCTTGCTTCCGAGCATATACTTGAAGAGGTGTTCTACGAAGAAGTGATGAACTATGAGATGATTACTTCACGTGTTCTCACGTTGTGGTCTTTGCCAGGTATATATTTAGGGTGTCTTCTGTCATGGTTGTGGCTTGTGCGTTGGAAGTTCAACGTATATAAACTCATAGCCTTGGGGTTGCTTGGCATAACGCTCTACGCAGGTGGTTTTTACTTTCTTGTGGCAGAGCATATCAATATAGAGGTGCTGAGGTTACCAATTGCCTGTCGTGGCTTTGGCTATGCCGTCATGAGTATTTCATTGATGTGGTGTCTGCACGAGATAATGACGTTCGAACATTTCTTTCAGTCGCTGTCTGTGTTCAACTTCATGCACATGTTTATTGGTGGTGTAATAGGTTGTGCCCTATATGCGTGGGGATTGCGTTACTATATGGCTGATAATATGGTTCGCTATACAGCTTATCTAGATATGCCGTCGTTCACATTATTGCCTTTCGACATGGGTACGTGGATGGAAGACTTTGTCCGTTCTATGATGGCAGTAAGCATAAAGCAGTTGTATGGATGGGTTCTCTATTTTAGTGGTACTTTAACTCTTTGCTTTCTTTTATGGGATATCCCTAATGTTCGGAAACATATACGACGTTTTCCTACATGGCCGATGGAGTGGATGAGTGTTTTGACACGTCAAAGAAGAGTGAAAAGACTATTGAAACATGATGAAATTGTTAGATAAGTGTGGTGGTATTCCATCACGTAGTATTAACCTTATAAAAACATAAATTATGTCAAAGACAGCAGATGTTCTTATTGAAAAGAACGGCAATCTTATTAAGGGATTGCGTAAGTATTTGAGTGAGGGTGGTCAAGGTATCACACCACAGAAGATTGAATCTTTGGAGGAGATTGTTGAAGCTTTGAGAGTTTCAAGTGATGAATGTGATAATCTTCGTGCACAACTTGCTCCTAAAATCAAACATACTAATGAATTGATGGCTAAGGTGAGGGAAGCCTATTCTGCTTACAAGTTGGTTATTAGAAATACTTTCCCACAAGAAAAGTGGGCAGAATATGGATTGGCAGACAAACGCTAGGTTTGTCTGTATCGAAGGTGTGATAGAAATAAATGAAATAAAAATGGTTAGGCTCGCAAGAACCTAACCATTTCTATTGCTCCTATATCATGTGAAACGCACTATCGGAAGTGGTGTCTCAAACTAGCGTTAGTTTGTACTACAAACTAACGCTAGTTTGTTTAACTGCATTCGGATGCCTGTTTTGCTAAGCTAAAGCCATCATTCAGTAACAACTTCAACGTCGCCGTATCCCATGCGTTCGCCTTCGGCAAGTCGGTCAGCCTCAAAGCGGAGAATGCGTGCCTTGATAGGCTTGTCAAAGCGTATGGTTTGCCATATAGGATTGTTGACAATGTTAGAGAACTCGCCCGAAGCAACCTTTTCCCAGTTCTGCCAGTCGCATGAAACCCAGAGGGTGTAGTGAGTGATGAGACCATCGCGAGTTCCTTGTGGAGGAAGGTAGCGGAATGCTGTGATTGTTTGTTCTTGGCTGTAGTCAATCATCATCTGTTTAGGACTGCTGAAGAAAATATGAATGTTTGATGACTTCTTCTCACCAGAGTCAGGAGTGTCGGCTGTTATCTCTGGAGCATTGTAGATGCTTACACGTGAGATGAGTGGACAAGCCTTGCTATCGAGAATGGCGAAACGTAGGCGAGTGGCTGTTACGGTTGGGAAGCAGATGATGCGGCGATGTCCGATGGTTGTGAGTCCGTCGCCGTTATCCACCAAGGCATCTTTAAGTGCATGCCACTGTCCGTCATAGTATGCTTCCAAGGAGAATTTCTTTACACGCTGTCCAAGTGGAATGTACTCCTCTGCAACGAAGCGGTTGAATGTGGTTGGCGACCTGAAGTCAATTGTCATGGTAGCCTTTGTAACTCCATCGTCTGTTGTCCAGTATGTGTTTGCTTTTCCGTCGAGGGCTTTCTTTCCTTCGTAATGCTTATCGTTGCCTCTTACGTTGCTTACAGTCACTCTTGCACCACGTGTTAGGTCGTGTGAGAACACTTCCTTTATCATCTTGTTGAAGGCAATGCCTCGTAAGCTGTCGTTAGGGTGGATGCGACCATTAGGTGCAATAGGGAAGTTGAGCAACAGGCAAGAGTTGCGACCTACTGACGTGTAGTATATCTCCATGAGTTTTGAAAGACTCTTGACGTGTTCATCCTCTGTCTTGTGATAGAACCATCCCGGACGGATACTTGTGTTTGTCTCACTTGCCACCCATGAGTCACCGTTCTCAAGTCCGTGACGTAGCATCCATCCTGGTACGTCACCATCGTGGTTGAGCAAGCTCCAGTTTGTTTCGCCTACGTTACCAGCCTCGTTGCCAACCCAGCGAAGGTCGCCACGGTCGCCGCCATCATTCCATATCACGGCATTCGGCTGAAGCTTACGTATCATGCTGAATGTCTCTGCCCATTGGTAGTATGTCTTGCCGTCAATGCGACGCATCTCATTTGTTCCACCATACCATCCGTCGCCACCATTGGCACCGTCAAACCATACTTCAAAGATGTCGCCGTACTCTGTGAGTAGTTCCCTCAACTGGTTACGGAAATACTCCACGTAAGCAGGTCGTCCGTATTCGGAATGGTTTCTGTCCCAAGGAGAGAGATAAACAGCAAACTTCAGTCCCTCCTTCTTGCAGGCATCAGCCAATTCCCTTACTACATCGCCCTTACCGTCTTTCCATGGAGTGTTCCTGACAGAGTATTCCGTATATTTGGAAGGCCACATACAGAAACCGCAATGGTGCTTGGCAGTGAATATAACGCCTTTCATACCGGCTTGCTTACATACCTTTGCCCATTGACGGCAGTCGAGGTCTGACGGGTTGAACAGTTCCAGTTTCTCATCGCCATAGCCCCATTCCGCATCCGTGTAGGTGTTCATGGAGTAATGGATAAAAGCATACATCTCCATATCCTGCCATCTGAGCTGATTCTCAGAAGGGATAGGATAGAGTGGTGTAGGTGTACTTGTCTTCTGTGCGAAAGAATGCGATGTTAACAGCAACGCAGTTGCAAATAATACTTTTTTCATGTCTTGTTTTTGCGTTAGAATAGGTTGTTAAGTTTGTTTATCGTCCACAAAGGTATGAAAAAAATATTGAATCGCAACATTGTTCTTTTGATTTTTTGTGGTAGTATAATTGTGTTTTACTGCTTGATATAGTCAAGAATCTGTTCGGCGTGAATCTTTGTCTTGATTTCCTTTGGAGTGAATATCTTCTCGATGATGCCATCCTCATTCACGATGTATGTTGTGCGCAAAGTACCTATTGTTTTGCGTCCGCAGGCAACCTTCTCGCCCCAGCATCCGAGAGATTGGAGAAGGGTAGTGTCGGTGTCGGCAATAAGTGGGAAGTCCAATCCCTGTGCATCCGCAAACTTCTTCTGCGTTGCTTGCTTGTCCTTGCTCACACCTATGATTGCATAGCCTGCCGCCTCCAATTCCTGCTTATGTGCCTGGAGTGAACATGCCTCTGCCGTACATCCACCTGTGTTTGCCTTTGGATAGCTGTACAACACTAACTTGCGACCTCTGTAATCGCTACTCTTTATCTCACGACCATCCTGGTCTATTCCAAGAACGTCTGGTATCTTATCTCCAATGTTCATAAATAGTTGTTTTTAATATTGTTAGTTGAATAATTTTTGTTTTTATCCATTATAATGGATAAAACTCCTAAAATTGCTATTTTTATCCATTATAATGGATGAATTTCGGAAGTTCTTAATTGTCAATATTCTCCACCTCCGTAAATCTTGGGAATATACGTCCGTCACGTTCTATGTTCTCGAAAAACATCTTTTCGGGACGCACCCAGTAGTGATTGTCACCATAGAGGGCTTGGTAGATGACCATGCGCTCGGTTGTCTCTGAGTCGAATGCTGTGCGGATGTAACGATACTTGCCTCCCTTGAAGTGCTGGAAATAACGTGTCCTGTCTTCACGCAAAGGATAACTGGAGAGCATTTCCACTATCCGTGGCACGTACCATGTACGCACTTCCTCTGCTGTTGGGGTATGTGCTCCGGGGAAATGTGACGAATGACTGTAATGCTCCAAAAACAATGGCTCGTAATGCGCCAATGTGTCTTGTTCACCAAATAATCCCCAGATGCGTTCCTTGTAATAAGGATTGCAATATTTGAATTGCTCCGCCTCCAGTTCTGCAAATTCACGTATCAAGGCCTCGTCAATGATGAAATGTTGATTGCCATCCTTGCGTGGCGACTTGTACTCATGTTCCCCGATACGTTGACGGAGGAACTCTGTCATCCGAAAGTGTGGGTTGCCAAGCAAGGCAGGTACTCCGATGATAGGTGCAAGCATCTGCGCATAGAACGCTCCGCAGCTATTGCCCACGAGCAGGTCGGGCTTTTCCTTGTCGCAGATATCCCTAATCTGTTCCAATGCCATACGTGGATGTGTAGGAAGGTCAGGTGTCAGCACCTGTGCCTTGCCTGCAAAAGCCTCACACAACGTCTGTGCAAGGACACATTGTCCACTGGCAAAGAAGCCGTGAAGAAACAATATCTTTTTCATACCCATTCAAAGTTTTCCTTTCCTGCACCAATCTCAAAGTGACACTTCGCGATGCCTAAGTCCATCTGCGTGTAACCGACCATGGAGAAGCCTCTCTTTGCACGTACCTGATGACGTCCATCCTTGACTCCCATGTACTCAAACGAGAACTTCTGCTGATTGATGGCAGTAGGGGCGAGTAGGGCACATTCCACACCTTCCCTGAACCATGAAGGAGTGTCCTCACTTATGTTGCTCACCTGCTCTGCGCTCTTAATCTTATGGCTCACACCTTGTGTCTCGCCATAACCGAGTGAAATCATACACGCAATTGTCTCGCCTTCTCCCACGACGTATGCACCATCCACCTTGCGATAGGAGAGTCCTACCCAGCATGTGTTAAGTCCCAGTTGTTGAGCCAGCAGCACAAGTTGCTCGCCATAGTAGCCGACACGTTCGTCAAGACTTTCATCCTTCTTGCCTACCATCACGAAATAGTTCTCCACTCCAGAGAACTTACCGTAGGCAAGCAAGCCAGTGAAGGCCTTTGTCTCGTTCGTAACAAGTTGAATGTGTAGGTTGCCAAGTTGGTTACATTCCTCCATTTTAGCCTTGAGTGTATCTACAATGTCCTGTGTCAAAGGCTTGTGTATATACCTCCTTACGCTATGTCGTTGCTTTATTGCTTCAAGTAATGTCATGGTTTAGTGAGTTTTGAAGCCCCCTCCCGACCTCCCACGAGGGGAGGAGGATTAGGATACTCCGTTTGTCAAATGTTTTTGTGAGTATTTACGTTTTTACGGTATGAACTACAAAATCTTAACTATTAATTCTTAATTCATAATTTCTTACGTCATTCATTATCTCCTCATGGTCGAATGCAAGAGGTGGAAGTGCATCTATTGGCCACCATTCCGCTTTTGCAGCATCATCCTGACCAGTGACAGGAAGAGGCTTGTCCACAATGACAAGGTATGCTACTGTGATTGTTCGTCCACGAGGGTCGCGGTCAACCCTTGAGTAAGTACCAATCTGATGGATGTCGCTTACCTTTAGCCCTGTCTCTTCCTCCAGCTCACGGATGGCACATTGCTCTGTCGTCTCGTCCATCTCCATGAAACCGCCGGGGAAAGCCCAACAACCCTTGTATGGGTCATTGCCTCTTTGAATGAGCAACACCTTTGGCTCTGTTTCTTTTGTAATGACTACGCAGTCAGCTGTGACTGCTGGTCGTGGGTATTTGTATGTGTACATTTGTGAGTTTTTAATTCAAGTTTCGCAAGTTCAGCTGGCGCTTTACTTGCAAGGAGTTAAAAAGGAGTTAAAGAGTAGTTAAAGTGGAGTAAAAAAGACGAATGTCCGTTTGGATAAACGAAAATTAAAAAAATTAAAGAACTTTTCTCACCGAAGGTAAAATTTCTTATAATATTCTTCGTAAAAATGAGAACGAAAACAAGAGAAAATGAGGTGAAACAAATTTTCTTTAATTTTCTAAATTTTCGTTCTTCAAAAAAATCCGCAAACAATCAAACGTCTTTTTAACTTCCTGTATAACTCCATTTTAACTACAATTTAACTACAAGCTAAACTCGAGTATTTAAGTTCTTAAGTCTTTATGTTCTTGTGAAGTTATCGTGCCAGAGGTGCAGACGAATAAGAAACACATAAAAACAATATTTTGAAACACAGAGAACTAATTTCCCGTTCCGGAATCTTTACAGCCGAATTTCGTCAATACGGAATCGCTGTATTCCTGCCGGCACTTCGACTTCCACGGTATCGCCTACCTTCTTGCCAAGTAGGGCTTGTGCTATTGGCGACTTGATGGAAAGCTTGTTCTCCAGAAGGTTTGACTCATGTGGGCTTACTATTGTGTAGGTCATCTTTCTCTCTGAGTTCAGGTTTGTCATTGCTACGGTTGTGAGCAGTCCTACCGAGTCGGAATTGAGACGGTTGGTGTCAATGACCCTTGCAAATTCGAGTACCCTTTGCTTGAATCGTATTCTGCTAATCAGTTTTGCCTGTTCACGCTTGGCTGCGTGATACTCAAAGTTCTCGCTGAGGTCGCCCTTCTCGCGTGCCTCAACAAGTGCTTCCTTTACCTTTGGGTATTCCACATATTCAAGTTCGTGTAGTTCGGCTACCAGCTTGTCGTAGCCTTCCTGTGACATATATTCCATAACGTTGTTCTTCTACGAGTAGTTGTAAAAAGTAAATTGATTGCAATAGTTTTGGTTTTGGTCGCAAAGTTACTGCTTTTTCCCGAATAATTCCTTCTTTACCCTCCGCTAAATGTTTTTCATGAGATAGATGCAGGGTTGGTCAAAAGCCAAAAAGGCAGGAAAAGCACGGATGTGTTTCTTTACACATAAACGTCTAATACCGCCATGTCACAATTTTGTCGCTCTTTGACAGGGCGGCAGGATTAGTACCCGGAGCACCTTCTGGCACTTCAAGTCCTTTCTTCTTGTAATAATCTATCCAGTATGGGAGTATGATGCCATCCTCACCATGGAAGGACATCGGTTGCTGGGGAAATATGTATTCGCCATCCTTGTCAAAGTATGACAGATGGACAAGTTCGCTACAATATATCTCTTCGTCCGTATCTAAGAAGAGCCAGTCGTATGGACGACCGAGATACTTGAGGGCACGTTCCACGCTCTTGCTTGCCGTGGATGCGTCTTTAAGTCGCCCTACGAGTATGAGAGGCTTGCCATCTGCCGAGTGTTCGGCATGGGCAAGGAACGTGTCGATAGGACATATCCACACTCCGTGCTTGCCTGTCGCTTCGATGACTTGTGTGCATGAGTCGTTTTTCATGACTATTGCCACGTGGCTTATTCCCAGTTCATCTTTCTTGTTGGTTGCCTCCACTATTGCTCCTCCAAAGCCACTCTTTGGCTCTTGGTAGTTGAAGAGCAAGTCTCCATTTTGTAGGGATTGGGCTTTGCACGCAACGGATATTACTATAAGTGTGAAAAGTATGGATATACGATAATTAGTCATTTTTCAAAAGGCTTGTCGCCAAAGATGGCGACAAGGTAAATGGTTACTTACTATGAGATATACACAATCAGCAGTTTCCATACGGCTACGATATGACATACGGAACCGAGGAGAACGAAAGAATGGAATACCGTGTGCATATATGGTCTCTTGTAGATGGAGTAGAACACGGCTCCGGTAATGTACATCACGCCTTCTGCAATAATCCATGATGTGGCAATAGGACCTGCTGCGTTCCACAGAGGACCGAATGCTGCCACCACGGACAGTCCCATAAGTACGTAGCAACACGTTTCAAGGTAGCTGTGCTCCTTTAAGTGCGCAAAGCTTGCTATAGAACCAACGATGGCTGCACCCCAGATGAATATGAACATACCTATTCCCCACATTCCTGAGTCGCGGAGAGCCATGAGTGTGATTGGTGAGTAGCTACCAGCTATGTGCCAATAGATGGCTGCATGGTCCCACTTGCGTAGGTGAGCCTTGCTCTTTGAACCGGATGGAAGTGCGTGATATACTGTTGAGGCTATGTATGAACATAGCATACCACCAAGGTACAAGCCTACAGACCAGCCAGACCAAGCGTCGCCACCGCGTACATTCATTACTATGAATATTACGCCAATGACCACGCCCATCATGATGCCAGCGGCATGTGTCCAAGTGTTTGCTATCTCTTCATTTTTTGATAAAATTCGCATGGTTTTGTCGGAACATTAAGTTAAACAACTCACAAAAATATGAATTTGTACCTTAACATCATTCCTCCTCACTTGTTTTTCTTTCTTTTTGTGCTGAAAAAAGAGAATAATGTCCTATTCGCGTGTAATAAAATCCTACTCAAAAAGCTAATAATCAAAACAAGATGCTGCGCTCAATCTTAGTCGTGGCCTCGCTATGATGCCGCTATGGCTTTGCATGAGTTTGTTAGCAAACAATTCTGAATTGTTAGTTAACGATCCAAAATCGTTAGTTAACAATTCGCAGATGGTTACTTAATCCTTTTCGTGTGCCTTGTCAGTATTGATATGCCATCTACTGAAAGGAGGAAGCCATCTTTTGATTCGTCTAGCATCTGGCGCTGTTCCTTTTGCAGGTAGATAGGGTAGTCCTTGCCGAGTGGCAGAATCTTGAGGACGGTGTTCTTGCCTGCGATGTCGGAGAGTCGCACGAGCATAGGCTTGCCGTTCCAGAAGTTGTCCTCCACCAACTTGCCGTCTGCATATACCCTTGCCACGTCACCCTTGTAGCTAATCTTGACGAACTGGTTGCTTGCATCAGTTGCTGCCACTTCAAGCGGCATCTCTGCTGCATGGATGAAGTCGGCTTCCACAGGCATGGCTGCCACCTTCTGACTGCCCATTTTCACCTCTCGTAGCTGTGCCTCGTCCTTGTTGAGGCTTGCCTTTGGCGAAAGTTTCTTTTCCGTCCAGTATTCCTCAACTATGTCCTTGTCGTCTTTGTATAAGACACCTTTATGTTTGGCAAACATCAGTTTGCCATCAATCTTGAATGCCGTATATGCTTTCTTTCGTGAGAGTACACAGAATTCATGTCCCTCCACCTTGAATGTCTTGTCAAGTTTGGCTGTGTATTGCTTGCCGTTGATGCTGAATATAGGCTTCTTTCCTTCTATCTCCACGAAGTAAGTTGTGCGTTCCGTCTTGCAGAAAGGCTCTGCCGTTGCGCTCTCCACGGTCACGTTGCCTATCCTTAGGTTACGTGGCGTGACGTATGACGTGCCTCCTTCGTTGAGTATGCGCACGTAGTCGTTGTGAAACTCGAACGAGCCACGACGGGCATAGTGTTCGGAGAGTGTGTCCACGTGCATCGTGCATAGCTCTTCGCCCCAGTCCTGTAGCATCTGGTGGAGGAGTCGGCTCTCGTGGTATGCCGTCTCATTTATCTGTCCCATTTCGCCGAGAGGACTCTGGAAGTCGTATGACATATATGGCATGTCATTATAGTTGGTAACGGGCGAAGCCTGAGTTTCAGCCATGGTGTGAGCCTCGCAATATGGATTAGTGCCTCCGTGGTACATGTAATATCCAGGGAGGTTGCTACCCGAACCAAGCTTGCAGATGGCAAGAGGCTTGATTTCCCTGCCCGACATGTTTATGCGACGATGGTAGGCAGGCATCATACCGCCTCCCAGTCCGCACGTGAGGTATGGATAGGAGAGGTCTGAAGCCTCCATCTTTGTATCTTGATTAGTTCCGAGAGCCTCAGTTGCGATGACTCCACTTAAGCGTGTGTCCTTCATGATGAATGCTGCTGGATAGTCGCCGGGCATGTCCGTCAGTTTCCTGTCCCAGAAACCGTCGGCATAGTCACCGTAGAGAGGGAGCAATTCGCCAAACACCTCTTTGCCATTCAGTTTAGGCCATCCTGTTCGAGTGTAGAAAGGAAGGTCGAAACCAGCCTTGAGAGCCATCTCCTTGAGTGCGGAATAGTAGCCCCAAGGTCCTCGGCACTCATTCTCAATCTGCATACCGACTATTGGACCTCCGTCTTTCCATAGAAGTCCATTGACTTGTGCATATATGTTATTGTAGAGATTCTCCGTAGCCTTCAGGAATCCTGAAGCCGTGGTACGTAGCTTGTAGTTCTTCGCATCCGTCTGAGCCTTTGTCACGAGCCAAGTAGGGAATCCGCCTTGATAGACCTCTCCGTGGCAGAAAGGACCTACACGCAGTACGACAGGCATCTGTTCCTCACGACATGTCTCGATGAAACGTCTAAGGTCGTTATTGCCCTCCCAGTTCCATACACCTTCCTCTGGCTCATGGTGAATCCAGAACACGTAGGTCGAAAGGATGGTAATACCGCCAGCCTTCATTTTGCGAATCTCACGTCTCCAGTCACTTTGTGGTACACGTGCATAATGCATCTCACCCATTACGGGAATGGTGTGTTTGCCATTTATGATAAATCCATCCTTGTCCACCAAGATGGTCTGTCCATCTGGTGATGTGGACGTACCGAACTTGAATGTGCTCTGTGCATGGACGTTATGCGATAATAGTAAAGTCGAAATGATTAGTGTAGTTAGTATTCTTTTCATGTGCTATAGGTTGTGTTTATGCTTCCTCTGGATCTATGGTCATTCCGTTGTTTACAGGAAGTGTTTCCCTGTCCTGAAGGATGCTGTAGGAGATGTCGCCAGCAGATGATACGCGTATCTCGATGGCGTATGAGGAGTCGGCGGCAGAGTCTGGGTCGCCTATTGTTGCGATGAAATAGACGGCATCGGTTGTGTGCTCCTTGTCGGCATTGTAGCAGAAGCCGATGAGTGCCGATGTCTCGTAGAATGATTCTGGCACGAGTGACTTGAAGTCGGACTTCGTGAAAGTACGTGTAAGGATGTCCTGTCCTCCCTTTGTGAGACGAAGAGTTACCTTGTTGTCATAGAACTGATAGTCAAGTGGGTTCTTGACGACAGGGAGAGTCTTGTCGTTCTTGAACTGGAACTTGTATTTGTATGTCGTGCCTCCTGCAACGTGCTTGCCTGAGTCGCTATATTCGTATAGTGAGTTTATTCCTGTAGGAATGATACTGTCAACCGTACTGCTGCTTTCTTCTTCCTGTTGTGTTGTGCTGCCACCTGAACATGCAGCAAGTGCCACGAAAAGTATTGGCGCAGTAATCAATTTGGCTATTTTCATAATCAAAATCATTTTGGTTTTTTATTTGTGCTCGCAAAGTTAGTACAACTTATTGAAAAAAGGCGTATCTTTGTGCAATTTTTGAAAGAAATACGTTATGCTGTTTAATAAAAATCCACGAAACTGGCGTGTAAAGGGCGGTCAGCCCCTTACAGAATTGGATAAAAAGATACTTTCGTTCCAGAACAGAGGTTTCCTCGTTCCTACTCCAGATCTCATTAAGACACCTGAGCAGATTGACGGAATACGTCGTTCCGGAGTAATCAACACAGGTGTGCTTGACCTCGTGGCAAGCGAGATTAAGGCTGGAATGTCAACCGCACAGATTGATAAACTTGTACACGATTATACTCTCGACCATCACGCTATTCCTGCGTGTCTTGGCTATGAGGGATTCCCAAAGAGTTGTTGCACGAGCATCAACGAGGTGGTGTGCCACGGTATTCCTTCGGAGGATGAGATTCTTGAGGAGGGCGACATCATCAACGTTGACTGTACTACCATCCTTGATGGCTACTATGCCGACGCAAGCCGTATGTTCATCATCGGCGAGACGACTCCTGAGAAGAAGAAGCTCGTAGATGTGGCTCTCGAATGTCTTCAGGTGGGTGCAGAGGCTTGCAAGCCTTACTCATTCGTGGGTGACCAAGCAGCTGCCATCACTAAGCATGCGCACAAGAATGGCTTCACCGTGGTGCGTGACCTCTGCGGTCATGGCGTTGGTAATGAGTTCCACGAAGAGCCTGACATGGAGCACTATGGCAAGAAGGGTACGGGTATGCTTCTCGTTCCGGGTATGGTGTTCACCATCGAGCCTATGATTAACATGGGTGGATGGGAAGTGTTCGTTGACTCCGAGGATGACTGGACGGTAGTAAGTGAGGATGAACTGCCTTCTGCTCAGTGGGAACATACGTTCCTTATGACGGAGACAGGACTGGAAATACTGACTCATTAGTGCGGGGCACTAATGAGAGTTATGAGTTATGAGTTATAAGTTATAAGTGGAGTTGATGAGTTTGTAAGTTTGTGAGTTCTTAAGTTTTTGCTGAACTTGCAACATTCCTCATTTCACATTCCTAATTGTTCATTAACAATGTATATTTTAGCAATCGAATCATCATGTGATGACACAAGTGCTGCGGTTCTTCGTGACGGCATACTTCTGAGCAACGTGACAGCCAGTCAGGCTGTGCACGAGGCTTACGGTGGTGTCGTTCCTGAGCTTGCTTCACGTGCTCATCAACAGAATATAGTGCCTGTGGTTGACCAAGCCATCAAGCGTGCTGGTATCACCAAGGCTGACCTTAATGCCGTGGCTTTCACTCGCGGTCCGGGTCTTATGGGTTCACTCCTTGTTGGAGTAAGCTTTGCCAAGGGCTTTGCACGTAGCCTTGGCATACCTATGGTTGATGTCAACCATCTTCAAGGTCATGTGCTTGCTCACTTTATCCGTGAGAGCGAGGACGATCATGACCAGCCGGAGTTCCCTTACCTCTGCCTCCTCGTGAGCGGTGGTAACTCACAGATAGTAAAGGTCAACTCATACAAAGACATGGAGATTATTGGTCAGACAATAGACGATGCTGCTGGTGAGGCAATAGACAAGTGTTCAAAGGTCATGGGACTTGGCTACCCTGGAGGACCTATCATCGACCGCCTTGCACGTCAAGGTAATCCTGATGCCTACCAGTTCTCCAAGCCTAATATTCCTGGTTACGACTATAGCTTCTCAGGATTGAAGACAAGCTTCCTCTACAACCTTCGTGACTGGTTGAAGGATGACCCAGACTTCATTGAGCATCACAAGGAGGACCTTGCTGCCTCATTGGAGAAGACCATCGTTGACATCCTCATGAAGAAACTCCGTCAGGCGGTCAAGGACACAGGCATCAATCAGGTTGCCGTGGCAGGTGGAGTATCTGCCAACAACGGATTGCGTAACGCCTTCAAGGACCACGCAAAGCGTTATGGCTGGAAGATATTCATTCCTAAGTTCAGCTACACTACGGACAATGCTGCAATGATTGGCATAACAGGTTACTTCAAGTATCTTGACAAGGACTTCGCAAGCATTGACCTCCCTGCGTACGCGAGAGTGTAGCCCCCCGACCCCCAAAGGGGGCGGCCATCAGGAGAAAATGTGGAATTGATTCTAATGAGTAATTATTAATGAGAATAGCCATTCAGAACGCTTGGCTTGAACGCATCCCTTGGTAACTACTCCCTCCCCATAGAGGGGGAGGGCTGGGGAGAGGGTCTGCTTAATAACTTTAAAACTCACTCTCGATGAAAGAAGTAAGGTTTTTCTATGTTCCCGATGCTGCTAATCAGCAGGAACTGCCAGAAGAAGAGGCACAGCATGCTGTACGTGTGTTGCGTATGGAGTCGGGCGATGAGATGATGCTCATGGACGGCAAGGGCGTGTTCTATCGTGCTCATGTGGCAGAGGCAACCAAGAAACGTTGCTTCTATGCCATCGATGAGGTGATGCCTCAGCCACGCCAGTGGAAAGGTCATCTACATCTTGCCATGGCTCCTACCAAGAACATGGACAGGACGGAGTGGACATGTGAGAAGGCTACGGAGATAGGTTTTGACGAACTCACGTTCCTGCGATGCAAGTTCTCTGAGCGTACCGTCATTAAGAGTGAGCGCATTGACAAGATTCTCATTTCTGCCACCAAGCAGAGCCACAAGGCATGGAAGCCGATTCTCAACGAGATGACGGACTTCAAGACCTTCATCCGTGAGATTTGTGACGAGCATTCGACCTTGTTTGTTCATCCTGCAAAGAACAAGTTCATCTGTCATTGCTATGATGAACCTGAACTCGGCAGCAAGCTCTTACTTAAAGACTGCATCAAGGCTGGAGAGGATGCCCTTGTGCTTGTGGGCCCAGAAGGAGACTTCTCCATTGATGAGGTCAAGATGGCAGAGGCAGCGGGATTCCAATCTGTGTCACTTGGAGACAGTCGCCTGAGAACAGAGACAGCAGCCCTTGTTGCTGTACATATCATGAATCTGTTCAATTGATTTAATTTTGAAGTAAAGAGAAGTAAAAGGAAGTAAAGAGGAGTAAATAGACGAATGTCTGTTAATGATAAATCAGGAAAAAGGTGTACCTTCAGCATTATCGAAGGTACACCTTTTTCTTGTTGTGCCTGGTGTGTAAAGCCTAAAACTTTACTTGGAGCTTTGCCATGTAGTAGCTTGGGAGGTTGTCGAGCCATACCTCTATCTTGTTGTTGCCGTTGAATAGCTCGTACCATGTGTCTCTTCCTTTGAATATGTCGCGGGCAACAAGCGTGAGTATGATATTCTTCTTGCGGGTAAGCGTCTGCGAGATGGATGCGTTGCATATAAACTTGGTGGTGTTCATTGCAGAGGCAGAGTAACCGCGCCTTGTCTCTTGTTTAATGTCTGTTGAGATGCCCATTCCGAAAGGTGTGGTGTAGGTGGCGTCCATTCCTAAGTTGTATGTTACTCGGTTCAGCGTCTCAAAGTCACTAATGTTGCCTGTGGTGTATCTCCACCTTGCCCTTCCATACATGGATACCGTGAGCTTGTCGAGAGTGTATCTGAGCGTAAGTCGCTGGTCAAGCGACTCTGTGTTTGTCTTTGCCACGGTTCTCGTCTCCTAGTCGTATGCCATTGCGTAACCTGCATCCCTCGTATAGCCGATGTTTGTGCTGTTGGATATGTTGAAGTGCTTCGATTTGTCCAGGTCACGGCTTATGGAAAAACTCAGATTACCACTCCAGTTGCCGTCGATATTATCATTGATGAGATGGCTGATGCCTGTCTCTCTGTCGTAAACGGTCCTTGTGCAGTTCCTGTTCTTTGTCGCATTGAGTGTTGTGCTGATGTTCACCTGCTGGTTAATCTCAGGCTTGCGTGTATAATAATACATATAGAGATAGCCAAAGACACGACCCTTCAAGTCCTTGTTGGTGTGGTAGTAGCTCTCAGGGTCGGACATGTCCGTCTCACCAATCATGTCCGTCATGTCGGCTGCGTTCTTCTCTACATTCGTATAGATGTATATCATCTTGTTTGAGTTGTCCCATCGTCTTTGCAGAGTGTAATTGGCTTGGAAAGTGTAGAGTCCTCGCCTTGCCACCGTGTCGAGTACGTATCCCTCGTATTCCATCCTGTCATTGCGCCTTGTAGCACTTATGTTGAGAACGTGCTCTACCGTATATGTCTTTCCCTTTGCCAGCTTGTGCAATCCTATGAAACCTGTGTATAACTGTTTACGGAGTCGGATATGCCTGTAGTTGGTGGCATCGAGAGCCATCTGTAGTGAGTCCTCTGTGCAAGGCAGGTCTCCGATTTCGTGGATGCTCAGGTCGTCCCATCCGTTTCTGAGCCATTCGAGATGGTGATACTGGTTGAGGTTGCTGTCATAGCTCTGGTTGAAGTTTATGGTAGGCGTACACGTCCATCCGTTCAACACAATGCTGTACTTCAACCATGTGCCAATGTAGTAATTCGTCTTCTCCTGATTGTTGTACAGGTTCTTGTTCTCAGCATCGTCCGATGCCTGTAGCTCCTTATTGTTCCTTGTGAAATCCTCATACGGCTTCTTGTTCTGATATTTTCCGTCCATGCCTATGGTGATGTTGTCGCCATTGCCCAGTTTGCGCTGGTAAAGCATATTGCCATTGAAGGACAAGTCCTTTGCCTTTCTTTTGGTTCCTCGTAGTGACCTCTCCTCTAATGGACGCTCATAGTCGGCAATCTTGTCCAGTTGCATTATGCTGTCAATTATGTTGCGTATGTTTCCGTACTGGCTTGCATCCCAGTTCATGGATGCACGCTTGGCTCCATAGTCATATTTGTTGTTTGTGTATTCCATCGTCAGTACCGAACTGAAGCGGTAAGGCTTGAACGGATTCTCCATCTTGAACCTGTTGGTTGCACTGATTTCCACATCCTTTTTCATTTGATTATTGTCACTTATGCCGTACATATCCTTGGTGTCGGAATAGTTATGGCTATAGGATAACGACTTGTTATTGCTCTGGAATACGTTCAATGAAGCCTCTGTCTCATTGCTGAATCTTTTCTCCTTGTCGTTGATGAGGTAGTCGAGGTTTGCCTTCTTCCTTATTATTTCTCCGTCGGAGTAGCCTTCGGGACCCCATGAGCCCTCACTGTCAGGGTCTGAAAGGTCGTTGATGTTGTTAGCTAATCCGAATGCACTCAGCCTTGTGTGGTCAGTCATGTTCATGCTGAAGAGCCTGCCGAGGTATCGGTCCTCTGTTCCGATGCCTCCTTCTGCATTGCCGAAGAACTTGCTCCGGTACTCCTTCTTCATGCTTACGTTCATCACGTAGTCCTTCTTTGCCACATCCCTGCCGAGCCACTTGCTCTCGTCCGTCTGCTTCTCATATACGCTGATGTCCTTGACAACATAGTAAGGGAGATTGTCGAGCATCACCTTGTTCTTGCCTTTGTAGAAGTGTTCGCCGTTAAGCGTCAACTCGTCTATCTTCCTTCCGTTCACGTATATCTCGCCGTCTTCCGTTATCTCCGTGTTGGGCAACTGCTTGATGATGCTGCTCAGCATGCTTCCTTCAGGTACGTTGAAGGCATCGGCGTTGAACACTATCGTGTCGCCCTTGTACGTCATCTTCACCTTCGTTGCCTTGACTACGACTTCCTTCAATCCCATCTCCTTGTCGGCCTTTCTGTGGTCGCTACGTTTCATGTAGTGCCAAGGTGCATTGAAGTTGAGGTTGCGTGCAATGCGCTTTATCGGTAGGTTCACGTATGTTGTCTCAAAGTCCTCGTGCTCAGCCTTGATGATGTAGTTCTTCGGCATACGTTCTATGTAGAAAGTGTATGTCGCATCGTTCACCTTGTTTGTACAGGTCATGGTGTCGAGCACGGTACTGTCTGCCGACATCAGCGTAACCTTTGCCGTGATGCCAGCTTTTGTGAAGCTGTCGAGCACATGACCTGTGAGAGTGATTGTGCGCACGTCCTTGTCCTGCGCACTTGCCATGGTAGTAAAGATTAGGTACAATGCAAACATGGTGTACCTTGCCATTGAACGGAATTTCATCGTCTTGAGTATTTTTTGTTAGCTATGTTTTGTTTCGCGTTTACAAGATAGTCTTGTTTAGTGTTTACAAAGGTATGTATTTTGCGTATTACATCCAAGGCTTCATGTATAGTTTAACTTTTTTTGAGATAATTCATGTTGCCCATTCCTCAAAACAATATATAACGATTCTATTAAAATCGTTATATGTCCTGTTAAGGATGAATGAATAATTGCTACCAGATGATTCGGAATGCAATGGCTCGTCAGACAAGGTTGTGTGGAACAAAATCCGCTATTATCTCGGAATTACATATTATTTGCTTGTCGTTTCATAAAAAATTGCGTTTACACGTACACGTAACCAAAAAAGATATGTAACTTTGTGGGGCTGTTTGCGGCGTCGGACTTCCCACGTGCGGTAACATCCCCATCTTGGGAGGGTAGTGCCGTCCGCATTCACGATAAACTGAGAAAAATATAACTTATAATGCACTAACTATATGTTCAGAACAATTAAATGTGTAGTATTGACCCTCGTGGTCATGGTTCTTGCCTCATGTAGCAAGGACGAGTATCTTAATGTGATTCCAAAGGAATCGAGTATGGTCATGTCTGTTGACCTTGCATCCATCGCCAAGAAAGGCGATATGGCAAATTCGGATTTGCTGAAGGTGTTGAACGATGCGACTGCATCGCTCAGTAAGAATGATAAGGAGAAAGCAAAGAAATATACGGATGACCCACGTGAGACGGGTATCGACCTCTCTGAACCTGTTTATGTGTTCAAGACACCTACCCAGTATGTGGGTGTGGCAATGAAGATTGACGACGAGGACAAGTTCAGCGAGTTCCTCGACGTGCTTCGTGACAACGGCTCTTGCTCAAAGATTGTGGAGCATGAGGGCAAGAAGTTCGGTGCACTCATGGATTGTGATTTCGCATACAATGACAATACCTTTGCACTTCTCATTCCTCTTGCAGCAAACTCAAAGGCTGGTAATCGTGCGGTGCTTACCTCTATGTTCAACCAGAAGGAGGAAGAAAGCTTTGTAAGTACCGACAACTTCAAGAAGATGGCTGACGGCAAGGGCGAAATCCTCATGTATGTCAACCTGGGTGTGCTTCCTGCCAATATGCCATTGGCGCAGATGTATGGCATGAACGGCATGAAGCCTTCAGATGTAGAAGGATTCCTATCTACTTCGTTTGTTGATGGCAAGATGGTCATGACTACCGAGGTGTCAGGAAAGACCGAGGCTGCCAGGAAGATGCTTGAGGAGTCAACCAAGTCAATGCGTAAGATTGAAGGTAAGTATATTAATGTTCCTACGGACAAGTCACTTATATGGTTCTGTGCTGGTGTCAAAGGTGTTGAGTACTTGAAGAACCTCAAGAAGACACCACAGGTTAAGGAGTTGCTTCTCCTTGCCGAGAGAACTGTTGACATAGAGAAGATTATCAACTCCGTTGAAGGTGACTTTGCCGTTACTGTTGGTGAGTTGCCATCAGCCACAGACAATTTCATGTCACTGAACAGTTTTATGCCAGATTATCTTATCACAGCTAATCTCAATAATACTGACTTCCTCAAGGATGCCGATTACTGGAAGAGGTCAATGAGAGATTACGGCTTCACAATGACAGAGACAGGCAAGAACCAGTATTCAATCAGCAATGGCGACATTGATATCAACTGGGGAGTGGATGGCAATGACCTCTATTTTGCATCAAAGAATGCTCTCTTGAAGAACGCCTTTACACAGCACTCTAACATCCTTGACACATATAAGGATGACATCAAGGACAGCTATATGTACATGTTCTTCAACCTTGATGCGTTGTTCAGCAGTCAGGTTATGGGTATGATTGGACAGGTTCCTGCTGTCCAGAAGCGTGTGTCTTGTCTCAAGTCATTCATCATACAGTCAAAGGAAACAAACAAGTGTGAGGTTATCCTTGAACTCAAGGATGACAAGACAAACTTCCTCAAACAGATGTTCTAATTTGCATTGTTCAATGCAATCTGGTAGTTAATGGAAGTTAACAGGTAGTTAACAAGGAGTTAACGGACGATACACGGAATGAATATAAAATCTCAAATTTATCATCTATGCGTTCCGCTCTGAACCGAAGGCATAATTATAGATTTGAAATTTGAAATCAAATAACAGACATTCGTCCATTAACTCCCATTAACTTCCGCTAACTCCAGTTAACTCCCAAGAATAAATAACTTAAACATGGAAAAGATTCATTTACAACACGTACTTCCTAAGGTGTTCCTCCAGCGTACAGACATCGTGAGTGATGTGTGGCTCAAGGATGTTACCTTCGAGAAGGAGCGACTCTACCTTGTGGAGGCGAACTCAGGAACGGGTAAGTCCTCTTTGTGTAGTTTCATATACGGTTATCGAAATGATTATGAAGGTAAGATCCTCTTTGATGAGGAGGATTCACGCCAATATACGATATCCCAGTGGACGGAGATGCGTCAGCGTCACTTTGCACTCCTGTGGCAGGAGTTACGTATGTTCCCCGAACTTACAGCTATGGAGAATGTGGAGATAAAGAACAAACTCACAGGATTCCAGAAGAAGGATGTCATACGTGGCTGGTTTGAACAGCTTGGCATCGCCGATAAGATGGATGCAAAGATTGGTCAGATGTCCTTCGGTCAGCAGCAGCGTGTAGCAATGATACGTACACTCTGTCAGCCATTTGACTTCGTGTTCGTTGACGAGCCTATAAGTCATCTTGACGACACCAACAGCGCCATCATGGGCGACATACTCATTACTGAGGCAAAGAGACAGGGTGCAGGAGTTATTGCTACAAGTATAGGTAAACATATTGAACTCAATTACGATAAGATATTGAAACTATGATTCGTTTTCGTAGTGAAGAGGAGTAAAATGAAGTAAAAAGAAGTAAAGAGACGAATGATATTGTCTCAAATCTCAACTCTATAATTTATGCTTTCGATTCATCTCGGGACGCATAAATTTGAGATTGTAAATTTGACGTTATACTATAGTCTTTTTACTCCCTTTTACTCCTATTTACTTCTATTAACTACATTTAGCCAAAGAAATACAACATGAACTTAGTTTGGAAACTTTTACGACAGCATATCAGTATTCCGCAGTTTGCAGGATTCTTCTTTGCCAACCTTGTGGGAATGCTCATCATTCTTCTTGGCATACAGTTCTATAACGACATACAGGCGGTGTATGACGGTGAGGACAGCTTCATGAAGTCTGACTACCTCATCGTGAACAAGAAGATAAGCACGATGTCAACACTTACGGGACGTTCCAACACCTTCAGCGAGGATGAGGTTGCAGACTTCAAGTCGCAGAAGTTCGTGGAACGTATGGGCGCATTCACTCCAAGTGCATACAATGTGCGTGCAAGCTTCAACATGGAAGGCATGGCAAGGATGTCAACCGAGATGTTCTTTGAATCCGTACCTGACGACTTCGTTGACGTTGCACGTGACAAGTGGTCATACGAGGAGGGAAGTACCGACATTCCAATCATCCTTCCTAAGAACTATCTTGACCTCTATAACTTCGGTTATGCACAGAGCCGAAGCCTCCCTAAGTTGTCAGAGGGAATCCTCGGTGCAATAAGTCTTACTATCCGCATTGACGGTAACGGACGCATGGACGAATACCAAGGCCGTATAGTCGGTTTCAGTAGTCGACTGAACACCATACTTGTTCCTGATGCCTTCATGAAGTGGGCAAACAACGTGTATGTGCCAGCAGGAACGACAAAGGAGACGACGCGTCTCATTCTCGAGGTCAATAACCCTGCGGATGATGCCATCACTTCATTCTTACAGGACAACAACTACGAGACTGACCAAGACAAGCTTGATGCGAGCAAGACAACATACATACTTCGCATCATCGTGGGCATAGTGATGATGGTTGGTTTGATTATCAGCGTCCTTGCGTTCTACATACTGATGCTGTCCGTATATCTGCTTGTGCAGAAGAACAGTACGAAGCTTGAGAACCTTATCCTCATAGGCTACAGTCCTGCAAAGGTTTCACTTCCTTATCAGGCCTTGACCGTGGGACTGAACGTATTGGTATTCATACTCTCCTTCGGATTGCTCATTATCATCCGCAAGGTATATATAGGAATGTTTGAGAACTTCTTCCCAGACTTGGTCGTACCGTCCCTTGTTCCTTCAATGGTTCTCGGTATCATCCTTCTTCTCGTGGTATCGGTTCTTAACATATTCGCCGTGCGAAGCAAGGTTCTATCCCTTGTGCGTAAATAGCACCTTGCTTTGTACGTCAAAAACTATTTACTAACTATATTAAAAATCTATACGCTTATGAACAGACTTTTAGCAACACTCGCACTTGCATCTTGTACCATCGGCATCCATGCTCAAGTACAGGGAATGGATGAGTTCGTGTCGGGACTCATGCAAAAGATGACACTTGAGGAGAAACTCGGACAGCTTAACTTGCTTCCGGGTGGAGACATCACTACTGGTGCTGCCATGGAAACTCAGGTGGGCACGCTTGCCAAGAACGGACAGCTTGGTGGTATATTCAATATCAAGGGAGTGGACAAGATACGTGAACTGCAGGAGGTGGCAGTCAAGCGTTCAAGACTTGGCATACCTCTCATTGTAGGCATGGACGTGGTGCATGGCTACGAGACCATATTTCCTATTCCGCTTGCTCTCTCATGCTCATGGGATATGCAGGCAATAGAAGAAAGTACACGAATAGCAGCCAAGGAGGCATCGGCAGATGGTATCAACTGGACGTACAGTCCGATGGTGGATATTGCCAGGGATGCACGTTGGGGACGTATAGCCGAAGGTTCGGGCGAGGACCCTTTCCTTGGTAGTGAATGTGCCAAGGCAATGGTGCTTGGCTATCAAGGTAAGGCAGACGGAACGGACATGATGAACAATAACGACCGCATCATGGCTTGCGTCAAGCACTTTACCATGTACGGAGCAAGTGAGGCAGGACGTGACTACAATACTGTGGATATGAGTCGCCAGTGTATGCTCAACTATTACCTTCCACCTTATCGTGCAGCCGTTGATGCTGGCGTGGGAAGTGTGATGTCCTCATTCAATATCGTTGACTACGTGCCAGCCACAGCCAACAAGTGGTTGCTTACAGATGTGCTTCGTAGTGACTGGGGATTCAATGGTTTCGTCGTGACCGACTACAACTCAATAGGCGAGATGCCTATCTGGGGTACAGGAACGCTGAAGTCCGCTTCTGCTCGTGCGCTCAAGGCTGGTACAGACATGGATATGTGTAGCAATGGATTCCTTACCACTCTGGCGCAGTCGCTCAAGGAAGGAACTGTGACGGAGGAACAGATAAACACAGCTTGCCGTCGCATACTTGAAGCAAAATACAAACTCGGTCTCTTTAACGACCCATATAAATATTGTGTGCCAAGCAGAGTGAAGAAGGACATCTTTACTAAGGAGCACAGACAGACTGCACGTCGCATAGCAGCTGAGACATTCGTCCTCCTAAAGAATGAGGGTAATGTTCTTCCACTTCAGAAGAAAGGTACTATTGCGCTTATCGGACCTTTGGCACACAACCGTGCAAACATGGAAGGTACGTGGTGCGTGGCAGCCGTGCACGAGAAGTATCCAACACTTTATGAGGCGATGAAGGAAGTCGTGGGTTCTAAGGCAAAGGTTCTTTACGCTCAAGGTTCAAATATCTGTCGTGATGCTGCACTTCAGGAAGCAGGTGCATTTGGCAAGCAGACCCCACGTGGTGATGATAACGTTCTTCGTGAGGAAGCTCTTCGTATTGCCCAGCAAGCAGATGTAATCGTGTGTGCCATGGGTGAGAGTGCAGAGATGAGTGGTGAGAGTTCTTCACGTGCAAACCTTGAACTCTTTGACGTTCAGCACGAGCTTCTTGAGGCTCTTACTCAACTTGGCAAGCCTATAATCCTGCTTAACTTTGCAGGACGTCCAACGGTTCTCGCATGGGAAAAGAAGAATCTTCCTGCCATAATGAACGTATGGTTTGGCGGTAGTGAGACTGGCCCTGCAATATGTGATGTCCTTTTTGGAAAGACTTCGCCTTCTGGTAAGTTGAGCGTTAGCCTTCCACAGTCCACAGGTCAGGAGCCACTATACTACAATCACATGAATACTGGTCGCCCAGTTAAGGAAGGTGCAGACCGTTACTATAAGTATCAGTCAAACTACATGGACGTGCGTAACGACCCTCTCTATCCATTTGGTTACGGTCTCTCTTATACCACGTTCAAATACTCCGATATTCGTCTGAGTCGTGGTACTATGACAAGTACAGACTCCATTACAGCTACGGTCACGGTTAGCAATACAGGTTCATACGATGCCGACGAAATAGTTCAGCTCTACATTCACGACAAGGAAAGTTCTTCCGTACGTCCAGTAAAGGAGTTGAAGGGATTCCAGCGCATCCATCTTACACGTGGCGAAAGCAAGGAGGTGACTTTCACAATCACTCCATCCATGCTTTCCTACTACGACTATGACTGTCACTTCACACTTGAACCTGGTCAGTTCGACATCATGATAGGTACTAACAGTACATCTCTTTCCCGTTCTCTCCTCATAGTAGAATAGGGAAGTCACATTACGTATAAATTATAATTTATTTCATGAATAAAGGGGAAGGGCATCGCTCTTCCCCTTCTTTTGTTTGCCTCTTTTCTTACTATCTTGTAAAGTATAAATGTATGTATGACACCCAAAATACAATATAATTATGTCAAATACGGAATGAAAATGGTTTTGTTATTCAAAAAAGTAAACTTTTTCCTCCTTTGCTATTGCAGAATCAAATAATGTGCTTACCTTTGTGTACACAATAGGGTAATAAATATAGGTAGCTAATATGGGTACATATAAGCAGATGTTGACATTCGTAGTGATACGAGTGTCAATATTCTTTTAAAACGGTATTTGTTTTTGCAAAACGTCACTGTTTTTACCGATTTACATAAAAAAGCATCAAATAATAGAACTAATGTTTTTTTTTTGTGTGATTATGTAAAAAAAAAGGTGTATAGGACTATTATACTGCAAAAAAATATATAAATTTGCATTGCGAAAAAATATGCATATATTTTTATACAATATATATCATACAATTTTGGGAAGGATGAACATTTTTTCATGGGCTGGCGGGCATAGTGATTATGGTTGCCAGTCATTTTTTTAAACTTACTTCCCACGAAGTAATCTAATATGTCAATAATCAATTAACTTCTTTATATATATGAAAAAGATTTTCATTTCACTTACTATGCTTTTATGTTTGGCAACAAACGTATTTGCTCAACAAACTCCCAAGTACGTCTTTTACTTTATTGGTGACGGCATGGGAGTGAATCAAGTTAATGGTACGGAAACATATTTGGCTGCTACAGAAGGTAGGATAGGCATCAAGCCTCTTACTTTTGCAGATTTCCCTTATACGGCTTTTGTGACAACCTACAGTTCAAGTAATGGTGTGACAGACTCTGCCGCTGGCGGTACAGCCCTTGCAACAGGCGAGAAGACATATAATGGTTGTCTCGGATTGCTTCCTGACAGTATCACTCCTGTTACTTCCGTAGCCGTTTGGGCACAAGAGGCTGGTGCTGCTGTGGGAGTCACCACGAGTGTGAGTGTTGACCATGCTACTCCTGCTTCTTTCTATGCACATCAGAGCGACCGTGGTAAGTATTATGAGGTGGGAAAGGACCTTATTGCAAGTAAGTTCGACTTCTTTGCTGGTAGCGACTTCCTCAAGCCTACAAAGAAAGATTCAAACGAGCCAAGCCTTTATGTACAGGCAGAGAACGCAGGTTATACTATTGCACGTGGCTACAAGGACTATCAGAAGAAGAGTAAGAAGGCTGAGCGTATGATTATGTTCCAGACAGAGGCAGCTTCAAAGATTGACCGTGCAAGTATTCCTTATGCCATTGACCGTAAGAAGGGTGACATGACGCTTCAGGAGATTACTCGTGCTGCCATAAACTTCCTTTACAAGAAGAACCCAGACAAGTTCTTCCTTATGGTTGAGGGCGGTAAGATAGACTGGGCTTGCCATGCTAATGATGCTGCTACCGTGTTCGAGGAGGTTATTGACATGGATGATGCCGTAAGGGTAGCGTACGAGTTCTATTGTCAGCATCCTGACGAGACGCTTATCGTTATTTCTGCCGACCATGAGACTGGTGGTATAGGACTTGGCAATGGTGACTACACACAGCATAATGAACTGTTGAAGTATCAGCAGAAGAGTGCTCCAGAGTTTAGTGCTCACCTCAAGAGTCTTAGGGCAAAGCTTGGTGATAAGAAGTTCACATACGATGTTGTACGCAAGGCTCTCACGGAATATTTTGGTTTCTGGAAGGCTGTTAAGTTGTCAGAATATCAGGAGGACCAGCTCCAGCGTGCATACGACAATATGATGGAAGGCAAGGATAAGAGTGCCAAGAGCATGTATGCAGATGAGAGTGCTTTGGGTAATCTTGCAAAGAGCATCCTTAATCGTAATGCCAAGCTTGGTTGGACATCAGGTGCACATACAAACGGATATGTACCAATATTTGCCATTGGAGCAGGTGCGGAATCATTCCACGGACGTATTAACAATACGGATATTCCAAAGATTATTGGCAAGGTAGCCAAGTATAAGTAATCCACCAAAGGATTGTGTAAGCATTTGATACGTATAAGACAATAAAGCCAAAGAATCTCGTATGATTCTTTGGCTTTATTTTTTTTCTTTTACTCTCAGTTAAGAGGAAAAGGTTATTGTGCTCTATAGGAACTTGGGGCAATACCGAAGTGACGGGTGAAGTTACGATGGAATGTTACGTAACTTGCTATTCCACATTCCATGGCGATTGCCTCGATTGTATATTCTGGATGCTCCTTGATGAGCTGTGCTGCATATTCAAGGCGGAGACTGGTAATGTACTCCTTGAAGCTATTACCTGTGTATGCCTCAAATTTCTTGGTGAAAGTGCGCTTCTGTATGTGCAATTCGTCTATGAGGGAGTCACGGTTGAAGTTGATGTCCGTAAATAACTTGCGTGACGTGAGCTCGTAGATGAAACGCTCAATGGCTGTGAAATCTTCTGCTGCTGTGTTTGATTCTGTAGAAGATGTTGACACTTCCTCTTC
>JAFZVY010000156.1 GCA_017617575.1 Bacteroidaceae bacterium
ACCAGCTTGGGCTTGAACCAAGGACCTCCAGATTATGAGTCTGTTGCTCTAACCAACTGAGCTACAAGTCCGAAATTTGCATTCTGTGTAAACAACCAAAAGCAAATTGATGGTTGTGCTACCAGGATTCGAACCTGGACTGAGAGAACCAAAAACTCTAGTGCTGCCATTACACCATAGCACAATCCTAACAGCGTCCGAACCCCTGAGGGCTGAATGCGGGTGCAAAGGTAGGCTTTTTTGTCGATTGTGCAAAACTTTTTAGCAAAAATTTTATTCATCGTAGCTTTTTTCACATTTTAGCCACTTTCATCAAGTTTTTTTTTGCCCTTTATACGGATTTTAGTTACCTTTGCACAAAATATGCATAATTATGACTACTAACAATAAACTAATTCGCAATAAAAGAAGAAACAAAATCAGAATCCACAGAGAAGGCGTAAGTCCACTTATTACTTGTGGCTTGTGCGGTGCCGTTGTATGCGGTGCGGCATGGTACTTCATGGATTACCTTGGCTTTGTTTCTTATATTATATTCGCTGTTTCAACCATTCTTTACGGTATTCTCTACAATTTCTATCGCTGCCCTATCCGTATGTTCCAGGGTGCTACGACTAATGTGGTAGTTGCTCCTGCGGACGGTCACATCGTGGTGATAGAGGAAGTGGAGGAAATGGAGTATTTCCATGACAAGCGTCTCATGGTGTCAATCTTCATGTCACCTACTAACGTACACGCTAACTGGATTCCTTGTGAGGGTACTATCGTTAAGGTAGGTCACCAAAAGGGTAACTTCAAGGCTGCTTACCTTCCAAAGGCAAGCACTGAGAACGAGCGTTCAATGGTGGTAATCCGCACTCCACATGGTGAGGAGGTTATGGCTCGCCAGATTGCAGGTGCAATGGCTCGTCGTATCGTCACTTACTCAAAGGAAGGCGAGGAATGTTTCATCGACGACCACATGGGATTCATCAAGCTCGGCTCACGAGTTGACGTTTACCTCCCACTCGGTACAGAGATTAAGGTTCAGATGGGACAGGCTACCGTTGGTGACGAGACAGTTCTCGCAATCCTCAAGGGAGGAGAAAGCGAAGGTCAGACTGTTTAATAAGGTCTGTATTAATAAGTACGCATCATTATGAAGAAACATATTCCAAATATGATTACTTGCTGCAACCTCATCTGTGGTTGCATAGCAACGGGTGCTGCATTCCACAACCACCCTGCAACAACATTCCTTTTCATTCTTCTTGGCGCATTCTTCGACTTCTTCGACGGTCTTACGGCACGCGCTCTAGGAGTAAGCGGAAAGATGGGTCTTGAGTTGGACTCACTTGCTGATGTTGTTACATTCGGTGTTGCTCCTTCGGCATTACTTTTCACGCTATATACTAAGGTGTGCTATCCAGAGTTGCTTTACAATAAATTCTGGTTCATGATAATGCCATTCACAGGATTCCTTATTGCAGCATTCTCTGCTCTTCGCCTTGCCAAGTTCAACCTTGACGAGCGTCAGCACATGGGATTCATCGGAGTACCTACTCCTGCAAACGCAATATTTTGGGCAGCATTGATTTCAAGCAGCGAGAGTTTCCTTACTTCTCCTCACTTCAATGCACCATTCCTTCTTGCCCTTGAGCTTCTTGCTTGCTGGCTTCTCGTATGCGAGGTGCCAATGTTTGCGCTCAAGTTCAAGAACTATTCATGGGAGGAAAACAAGATAAAGTACATCTTCCTTATCCTTTGCGTCATCATCCTTGCTGTTTCTGCCGTACTTGGAATGTCAGATGGCAACACATGGCAGGCAGTATCAAAGGGCATTGCAGGATGCATCGGACTCTACGTAGCAATGGGTATTGCAACGCCTATGAAGGAAGTGTTCATGGGTCTCCTTGGCAAGAACTAAGATGTTCCACTATGACATGATGTCATAACTTTTCCGTTTGGCACATCATTTGCCAAACAACACAGAAAAGTTATTAACGAAATACAGACAATAAGTATGTGGACAGTTTTCCTCTTCATTTTAATAATATTCTTCGTAGCACTATTCTTCGGCCTTGCATTGATTGGCTTTGTCATCAACAGGGTTGCTGATTTCCTCACAAACCTTTGGTACAGCATCACAGGTAAGAAGCCAAGCGGTAGAAGGAGCTACTACAGACAAAGTACGTCATACAGCACAAACTCGTCAAGCAGCAACGGTGGTTACACCAATGCTTCTTCATCATCTACCTGCGAGCCTCATCACAACAAGAAGGGCGACAAGGTATTTACAGCCGACGAAGGTGAGTACGTCAGCTTTGAAGAGATAAAAGAGTAAGAACAAACAAACATCATACAAAATTAAAAAGGCAAATCGCACGATGTACGATTTGCCTTTTTAATTTTGCCTACATGACATGAGCATTATCTTACCATTACTTTCTTTCCGTTCTTGATGTATATGCCAGGAACTTCAGGCTGAGCATTCAAACGTGTACCATTGAGCGTAAACCATCCAGACTTACCATCAAGCGAATTAGATGTTACAGCGTCAATAGCCAGCACTTCAGGATTAGTTTTAGAGGTAGCCGTCAAAGAGAAATCGCGATTAATCCCATAGCTTTTTTCTTCAAACTCCTCCCAAGGAATTCTTTCGGTATAAGTCTTATCTCCAATAGTCAACACCACACCATCCTCAATCGTTACAGTCCTTGATGTTCCAGAGAATTTGAAAATATCAGACACAGATTTACTCCATTCGAAATTACAAACCAAATCCACGCTTGACTGCCCAAAGATGACTTCCGTGTCGATTGATATAGGACGACAAGTTATCTCGCCTCCATACAACTTCAATACGCCAACAGACATACTTGGCTTACCATGAATGTTAATCTTGCCATTCCATATAGATACACATCTTGAATGAATAGCATAACCAGAATTTCCAACATCTGTGATATCAAAATTTCCACCATAAATATTCAGTTTGTAGGTATTGAAGGCATATCTATTTCCAAGTTTCATTACCATACGCCCCATTTTATCACCAAAACTCTGAGAATATATATTTAGAGTGGAAAAATTATTGAAAGCATCTTCTTCTTTTCCGTCAACAAATCCCCACCAACTATCATAGTGAAACAAACAATTATCCATAAGGATTATATGGACGTTACCTCTCACTTCTATGCTCATGGCTCTCGTAATGTCATCTCCAGTAAATATCTCTCCCTTTATAACATACCAGCCTTTAGTAAGCACAGTTTCATAACCAGTAATTACCTTGTAGTCGGTCACCCATTGCTCTTTACCATCCTTGTCAATATACATCACAGGGTCAAGAGCCTTAGCCGTAACAGACACCATCATGAACAACACAACTGCAAAAGCAGCCTTCATTCGGATTATAGTTTTCATATTTCTTTTATTTTACAATAACCTTAGAATTATTATGAATATACATTCCTCTCTCTGTTTGTGCAGAAGCAAGACGAATACCATTAAGCGTAAACCAAGCTCCCTCGTCATCATGTCTGCCATCATCGACGCATTCCATTCCAAGCACCGTACTATCATATACGGTTTTAATATGTTTCACCGGATAACTGTAAGTGGCATTTGAAGGAATATTACCCATGAATTTACGGTTATCAAACCATACAGTCAAGCCTTCTGCCACATTGATGTCATCTTCACCATAGTATTCGAAATCTTGGAAATCACCAACGAAATTACAATAAGAATATCCAAAAGTAAGACTTGAACCTGCAACTACTTTCGCCTGATCCCTTTCTGTTTTTATGGTACCTCCATTCAAGTACATATCAGCACAGCCAATTGGATATGCAACATTATTGCTAAAGGTCAAGTTACCACCATTCATAACAAATGTAGAACCAGACATAGATGGGTAATCAAAAGAAGTGCCACACACGTATAAATCACCACCATTTATTTCCCACATTTCTGCATACCGGTCTAAATAGTAATCATCTATTTTGGCTTTACCCATAAGTTCGCCAAGACTTTGGGAATAGAAATGAATAAATGTTGTATATTTTGCAGACTCGATGATTTCAAAAGAATCGAAATCAAACTCACAATCATCTTCCAAAATTATATGGACATGACCTCCGCCAACTGTAAGCCTAAAATTGTTAACTGATGATTTCTTGAAAAAATACCAACCATTTGTTAGCGTTGCAGTATACCATTCTTTATCTGACTCCAACACTGTACAATCATTAGCATACTGTACTTGACCATTTCCGTCAATATACTTCACACCTTCCTCGATGTCATCAGCAAACACCGACACACCAAGCATCATAAAGACAGCAAACATGGCTGTCCGCAAATTTAGTTGTTTCATTATTCGTTTTTGTTTTTTATTCAAGATAGTAATGTCCACAAAGGGACTACAAGCGTAATATTCATACCTTCATACAGACCACGAAGGATATTCAAAAGAGCCAATTAAATTATGATATTGTCTTTACGTTATAATTAAAGGCAAAATACATTGGTTTTGTTTAACAAGCACAAATTTATAACATTATTTTCAAAGCAACAAAGGATAAGACTGAAAACACACAATACAGACACATTCAATACTTAAAACAAAGATAAAACACCATATTCCTTACCACTATTCATGCAAACAATATTCATATATTGCTAAACATAAAATGACCATTTAACAAGCATTAAACTCTCGTTAAATGGTCATTAAACAAGTTGACACTTGTTAAACGGTGATTGATTGAACTATGACTGAGCGGTGATTGAGCACCGACCTATTTGCTGGTTGAATTGTTGAGGTCTCTGAGCAATGTGGTGTCGTTGGCTGTGGCACTTGTTATCATCGTGTCAACATATTCCTTGACATCGGCAGAGGAATGGGCAATGGTGTCGTGACCGCTACGGAATATGGTGCGGACAAAGTCGCCTACAGTCATGTTCTCAACTGATACGGTTGGGTAATATTCCTCTTCCTCACTCTTCTGCTGCACTCCATGAACAAGTCCGGAATGAAGGAGTACGTCCATGGCATACGAAACATAGATGTATGAGAGGCGTGTGTGCTTGACAATCGACTGCTTGGTGGTTGATTTGCCTTCCATGAAGTTACGTACAAGCACGCTGGCTACGGTAAGCACCACTTGCATCTTAGCACGAAGCGAGAGATCCTCCAGTATCTTCTGGTCATGAATGCTCCAGCCCTTCACGAGCATACGCATCTGTAGCACCATGTTGAGCTTGGCACCGAGCAGACAGATAATCCATGAGATGAGAGTCCAGATAAGGAAGAAAGGAATGGCGGCAAAGCTACCATAGACCTTGTTGTAGTTGAAGAGTATGTTCTGGAACTCCAGATAACAGAAGTGCCACACGGTGAGCGACACGCCTGCTATTATGCCCGAATAGATGGCTCCGCGCCATCGCACGGTAGTCTCAGGAAGCGTCTTATAGATGATGATAAACGCCACGCTCACTATGAGGCAACGCATCACCCAGTTGGAGAACTTGAAGTATGGATTGATGACCGACTCCACCTCTCCCGTCACGGCACCCACCATGAGTATTGCACCCGGAAGGACGATGAGGAAGAACACATTGAGTGGAAGCCTGCCAAACCATCCGCGGCTGGTCTTCACGTTCCATATCTCATTGAAGATGTCCTCCAGCTTGCACATGGCATTGTTGGCAGTATAGAGCAAGGCAAGCACAGCCACTCCGAAAATCCATCCTGAGTTGGCCTTGGTCATCTCCACGCTCTTGCTCACGGACATGAGCACCTGGTCCATGATGTCACCGGCACCTATGAGCTTCTCTATCTGCGTCCACATCATATCCTCCATGCCAAAGCCCTTTGCCACGGCAAAGATGATGGCAAGGATAGGCACGATAGACATTATGGTGCTATAGGTAAGGTCGGCAGCCTTACGCGTTATCTTCTCCTCGATGAACAGTTCGACAAGCGAGAAGATGGTGATGATGAACCCTACCACACGTGATTCCCTGAGGGATTCGCCGTATAGTACCCATCCGTCGTAGAAGATAAAGCCCAGCTTATCCTCCGACTTAATAAATGCCTTGTAGATGTCCTTTAACTGAGTCATATTCCTTAAATTCAGAATTCAAAATTCAAAATTCATAATTGATACTCAATCGCTCAATTACACTTTGAATTTTGAATTCTTAATTTTCCAAGTGCCAAAGACGACACATGAGACCTGATAGCATCATGCGTTCTGGACAGCCGCCCCCTTTAGGGGTTGGATTAAATTCATAATTCAAAATTCAGAATTGATACTCAATCGCTCAATTACATTTTGAATTTTGAATTCTTAATTTTCCAAGTGCCTTACCCTATCCAAGAGTGGTGGGTGGGAGTATTCCATGAACACCACGACTGGGTGAGGAGTGAGGTTGGCGAGACTGTTGGCTGACATACGCCTGAGTCCGCTGCTTACAGCCTTGCCAAGTCCATGTACACGTGCAAACTCGTCTGCCTGCCACTCGTGACGGCGTGAGGATATGTTGAGCAACATGGAGAGGATGATGTCAACAGGGCTGTAGAGCATTGAGAACACCATCACGTTTACGTGGAACGATGCCTCCGCACATCCTGCGGCATTGGCAATGGCTGTGTTGTTAATCACGAGACTGAACACGTACAACAGCATAAGTGTGGTGAAGGCGTTCACCACAAGTCCCTTGACCGTGTGATGATGCTTGTTGTGACCTATCTCGTGTGCAAGCACTCCCACGATTTCCTCCGTTGACAACTGCTGTATGAGCGTGTCGTAAAGCACAATACGCTTACGGAAGCCGAAGCCCGTGAAGTATGCGTTGGCATGAGTGGAACGCTTTGAGCTATCCATCACGTATATGTCCTTGATACCAAAGTTCACCTTCTTTGCAAACGTCTCAATGGCTGTTCTCAGCTCACCTTCCTCCAGCGGTGTCTGCTTGTTGAAGAGCGGAACGATAAGGTCGGAATAGAACAACTGGAAGAACATGGTGAATGCCATCAGGAAGCCCCATGCTGCCAACCAGAAATAATCTGGAATGAGGCAATAGAGATAGACAATGACTGACACGACAGCACCCGTGAGCACAACGCTCAGACAGATGGACTTGATGATGTCAAGCACGAATGTCTTATGAGTGGAACGGTTGAAGCCAAACTTCTCCTCGATGACGAAAGTCTGATAGTATTTTATCGGAATATCAATAACGTTGGTTATCAAGTATAGAATACCGACAAACATGAGTGCCATGAGGACTGGATGTTCAGATACGCCACGCACTACCCCATCAATCCATGCAAAGCCTCCAAAGGCAAAGAGACCAAGCGTGCAAGCGGTATTGATGACCGTGGTAATCACTCCCACCTTGCGGTTAGTGCGTGAATAAGCCTGTTGTTTCTTATAAGCTTCATCGTCATATATGCCAGCCAACTCAGCAGGTATTGGCTGATGCGATGCCTTATGATTAAGATATGTGAGCAGAATACTCAAAAGGAACTCTGCGATAACAATTGTTATTATTAACCAGAACATTTATATAAAGAATTTTGTTTTCAAGTAATTTATATCTGTTGCAAAATTAGCCATAATAATTGAATCCACAAATGACTATAACAATAAAAGAGTAAACCAAAATTAAAAACACATAAAACACAAGGCAACCCTTGGGATAAATTAGGCATGAAGCAATCAACAGAAAACGTTAAAACACACAACTTAAATCGTTATTTTACAATATCAAAAAGTCTAACAATGACCAGATACTCTTAGACTGTAAACTATTGTTATTTAGTCAAAAGCAACAAAACACAAAAATCCCCGAAAGTCACGAGACTTTCGGGGACGAAATATGATAGTTGGAACTATTGCTTAATCATGATAAGAAGCAAAACGCAAGTCAGGATTGAATGAACGCTGCTGTACCTCCTGGTAGTCCTCCTTAGAGCCAACAACAATCTTCTCGAAGTCGCGAAGACCTGTTCCGGCAGGGATGAGGTGACCACAGATAACGTTCTCCTTCATACCCTCGAGTGGATCGCTCTTTCCAGAGATAGCAGCCTCGTTGAGAACCTTTGTTGTCTCCTGGAATGATGCAGATGACATGAAGCTCTTAGAACCGAGGGCAGCACGTGTGATACCCTGAAGAATCTGAGTAGCTGTAGCAGGAACGGCGTCGCGTACCTGAACAAGCTTCAAGTCCTTACGCTTGAGTGAAGAGTTCTCGTCGCGGAGCTTACGTGCTGTGATAATCATACCTGGCTTCATTGTCTCTGAGTCACCAGCATCTGTTACAACCTTCTTGCCCCAGATACGGTCGTTCTCCTCGATGAAGTCGAGCTTGTCAACGATACCATCCTCAAGATACTTAGTATCACCTGGGTCGTCGATACGTACCTTACGCATCATCTGACGCACGATAATCTCGAAGTGCTTATCGTTGATACCTACACCCTGCATACGGTACACATCCTGAACCTGGTTAACGATGTACTCCTGAACTGCAGTAGGACCCTTGATGGCAAGGATGTCTGCTGGAGTGATGGCACCGTCAGAAAGTGGAGTACCAGCACGAACGTAGTCGTTCTCCTGTACAAGAATCTGCTTTGACAATGGAATGAGGTACTTGCGGATGTCACCTACCTTAGAAGTAAGGATGACCTCACGGTTACCACGCTTAACCTTACCCATTGTTACCTCACCGTCGATTTCGGCAACGATAGCTGGGTTAGATGGGTTACGAGCCTCGAAGAGCTCTGTTACACGTGGGAGACCTCCGGTGATATCACCTGCCTTGGCAACTGAACGTGGAATCTTAACGAGAACGTCACCCGCAACGAGCTGCTGTCCATCCTCTACGGCGATGTGACCGTTGATTGGGAATGAGTAAGTACGGAGAAGATCACCGTTCTCATCCAAGATGTGACAGTAAGGAACAGCCTGACGGTCCTTAGCTTCTGTTACGATGTAGTCCTTCAAACCTGTTGTTTCGTCGGTCTCAACACGGTATGTGATACCTTCCTTAACACCTTCGAACTTAACTGTACCGTTGAACTCAGTAACGATAACGGCGTTGAATGGGTCCCAGTCTGCGATTACAGTACCAGCCTCCACGATGTCGCCGTCAGCTGCGTAAAGGTTTGCACCGTAAGGAACGCTGACAGTAGAGAGTGGAATACCTGTATTGATATCGAGGAAGCGAAGTTCAGCAAGACGACCAACGACAACCTTTCCGTTTGGATGTTCCTCAGTTGGACGGTCGATAGTACGAAGCTCCTCGAACTCGAGCTTAGAAGCATTCTTAGCCTTAATCTGTGCGTTTGCTGCTGCGTTACCAGCGACACCACCGGCGTGGAATGTACGGAGGGTCAACTGAGTACCTGGCTCACCGATAGCCTGTGCTGCGATGACACCGACAGCCTCACCCTTCTGTACCATGCGCTGAGTAGCGAGGTTACGTCCGTAACACTTCATACATACACCCTTCTTGCTCTCACAAGTGAGAACTGAACGGATTTCTACGCTCTCAATGCCGCAATCCTCGATTTCCTTGGCGATGCGATCTGTGATTTCCTCGCCAGAGGCAACGATAAGCTCGTTGTTTGTAGGATTGACAATATCGTGAACTGAAACACGTCCGAGGATACGCTCTGCAAGACTTGCAACGACACGGTCGCCGTCCTTGAGTGCTGTACAGATGAGACCACGGAGAGTGCCACAGTCTTCTTCGTTGATAATAACATCGTGAGATACATCGACAAGACGACGAGTCAAGTAACCGGCATCGGCTGTCTTGAGGGCTGTATCGGCAAGACCCTTACGAGCACCGTGAGTAGAGATGAAGTACTCAAGCACTGACATTCCCTCCTTAAAGTTAGAGATGATAGGGTTCTCGATGATGTTGTTGTCTGATGCACCTGCCTTCTGAGGCTTAGCCATCAAACCACGCATACCTGCGAGCTGTGCAATCTGGTCAGCAGAACCACGGGCACCAGAGTCAAGCATCATGAAGACTGCGTTGAATCCCTGGTCAGCCTCAGTCATCTGCTTCATGAGGGTCTTCTTGATCTTCTCGTTAACCTTAGTCCAAGTCTCAACGACCTGCTGGTAACGGTCCTTGTCTGTGATAAGACCGAGCTCGTAGTTACCAGTAATCTGGTCAACTGTGTCCTGACCGTCCTGTACGATATCCTTCTTCTCCTCTGGGATGATGATATCGTCAAGCACGAATGAAAGTCCACCCTCGTATGCCTTGCGGTAACCGAGGTTCTTGATACCGTCGAGGAACTCACAAGCACGTGCCATACCTACGCCCTTGATAACGCGAGTGATGACCTTCTTGAGTGCCTTCTTACCGATAACCTCGTTGACGAAGCCAATCTCCTGTGGGATAACCTCGTTGATGATGATACGACCTACAGTAGTCTCGATGATGTGGCGGATAGGAGCGCCATCAGCGTCAACATCGTTAACAAGACACTTGATAGGAGCGTGTACATCTACGCGACCTTCGTTGTATGCAATGATTGCTTCCTCTGTACCGTAGAATGTGAGACCTGTTCCCTTTGCACCTGGACGAACCTTAGAGATGTAGTAGAGACCGAGGACCATATCCTGTGATGGCACTGTGATAGGGTCACCACTGGCTGGAGAAAGGATATTGTGAGACTGAAGCATAAGAATCTGTGCCTCCAAGATAGCCTCGTTAGAGAGTGGGAGGTGCACAGCCATCTGGTCACCATCGAAGTCGGCGTTGAACGCTGTACATGCGAGTGGGTGGAGCTGGATAGCCTTACCTTCAATCATCTTAGGCTGGAATGCCTGGATACCGAGACGGTGAAGTGTTGGCGCACGGTTGAGGAGCACTGGGTGACCCTTCATTACGTTCTCGAGGATGTCGAATACGACTGGCTCACGACGGTCAACAATCTTCTTTGCAGACTTAACTGTCTTGACAATACCGCGCTCGATGAGCTTGCGGATGATGAATGGCTTGTAAAGTTCCGCAGCCATGAGCTTTGGAAGACCACACTCACCCATCTTGAGCTCAGGACCAACGACGATAACTGAACGTGCTGAGTAGTCAACACGCTTACCGAGGAGGTTCTGACGGAAGCGTCCCTGCTTACCCTTGAGAGAGTCAGAGAGTGACTTGAGTGGACGGTTGCTCTCGTTCTTGACAGCTGAAGACTTACGTGAGTTGTCGAAGAGAGAGTCAACAGCCTCCTGAAGCATACGCTTCTCGTTACGGAGGATTACATCTGGAGCCTTGATTTCAATAAGTCTCTTGAGTCGGTTGTTACGGATGATAACACGACGATAGAGGTCATTGAGGTCAGATGTAGCGAAACGACCACCATCCAGTGGAACGAGTGGACGAAGGTCTGGTGGAGTTACAGGCAAGTTGTGCATGATCATCCACTCAGGCTTGTTCTTGCCGCGTGAAGCACGGAATGACTCTACAACCTGAAGACGCTTGAGAGCCTCTGTCTTACGCTGAACTGAACCATCCTGACCTGCACGGTCACGGAGTTCGTATGAGAGGGCGTCAAGATCTACGCGCTGGAGCAACCACTCGATAGCCTCTGCACCCATCTTAGCGATGAACTTCTTAGGGTCGCTATCTGGGAGGAGCTCGTTGCTCTCGTCGAGGTTATCGACGATATCGTAGTACTGATCCTCAGTGATGAGCTCACCATCTACAATGCCAGCCTCCTCATCGAGGGCAACACCAGCCTGAAGAATGATGTAACGCTCATAATATATAATAGAATCAAGCTTCTTAGTTGGAATACCGAGAAGGTAACCGATCTTGTTAGGAAGAGAACGGAAGTACCAGATATGAGCGATTGGCACAACGAGACCGATGTGACCTACACGCTCACGACGAACCTTCTTCTCAGTAACCTCTACACCGCATCGGTCACAGACAATACCCTTATAGCGGATACGCTTGTACTTACCACAGTGGCACTCATAGTCCTTAGTAGGACCGAAGATGCGCTCACAGAAGAGACCATCACGCTCTGGCTTGTATGTACGGTAGTTGATGGTTTCTGGCTTCAGAACCTCACCACAAGAGTTCTCGAGAATCTCTTCTGGTGAAGCAAGACCGATAGTGATCTTTGTGAAGTTATTCTTTACTTTTGTTTCTTTCTTAAAAGCCATTATTTTCGAAAGTTTTTGAGTTTGATTCTGTTTTAAGTTCTTAAGTTTGTAAGTTTGTAAGTTTTTTAGTTATCGCGAAAAATCGTTAAAACATAAAAACTCAAAAACATAAAAACTTAAAAACTTAAAACTCACAAAACTTTATATTATTCCATTGTGATGCTGAGACCGAGACCGCGAAGCTCGTGGAGGAGTACGTTGAGTGACTCTGGAATACCAGGTGTTGGCATTGGGTCACCCTTAACGATTGCCTCGTAAGCCTTAGAACGGCCAGTGACATCATCAGACTTGATAGTGAGGATTTCCTGGAGAACGTGTGAAGCACCGAATGCCTCGAGAGCCCAAACCTCCATCTCTCCGAAACGCTGTCCACCGAACTGCGCCTTACCACCAAGTGGCTGCTGAGTGATGAGAGAGTAAGGACCGATAGAACGTGCGTGCATCTTGTCCTCAACCATGTGACCGAGCTTAAGCATGTAAGTAACACCTACTGTAGCTGGCTGGTCGAAACGGAGACCTGTCTCACCATTGTAGAGGTAAGTACGTCCGTAACGTGGAAGTCCTGCCTTGTCTGTCCACTCGCAGAGATCCTCGAGGTGAGCACCATCGAAGATAGGAGTAGCGAACTTGACACCGAGCTTCTTTCCGGCAGAGCCAAGCACTGTCTCGAAGATCTGACCGATGTTCATTCGTGAAGGCACACCAAGTGGGTTAAGTACGATATCTACTGGAGTACCATCCTCGAGGAATGGCATATCCTCCTGACGAACGACCTTAGAAACGATACCCTTGTTACCGTGACGTCCGGCCATCTTATCACCTACACCAATCTTACGCTTCTTAGCGATGTAAACCTTAGCCATCTGGATGATACCTGATGGAAGCTCATCACCGATTGTGAGGGCGTACTTCTTACGCTTGAGCTCTGCATCAAGAAGCTTGTACTGCTTGAGGTAGTTGATGACAAGCTGACGGATAAGACCGTTAGCGTGCTCATCACTTGTCCAGTTGCTGAGCTGTACAGCAGCATAGTCGATGTTGTCAAGAGCACCAGCGATGAACTTAGCACCCTTAGGGATGATGTCTGTTCCCATGAAGTCCTTCACACCGCAAGACAACTTGCCGTCAGTGATCTGGAGGAGCTTGTCGATGAGGATAGCCTTGAGGTCCTCAACCTTATCGTTGAACTCCTGGTCGTACTTAGGAAGAATCTGCTTGTCAGCCATCTTTCCAGCACGAGTCTTCATAGCCTTAGAGAAGAGCTTCTTGTCGATGATTACACCTGAAAGTGAAGGTGTAGCCTTGAGTGAAGCATCCTTAACATCACCAGCCTTGTCACCGAAGATTGCACGGAGGAGCTTCTCTTCTGGTGAAGGATCGCTCTCACCCTTTGGAGTGATCTTACCGATAAGGATATCGCCTGGCTCGATGCGAGCACCAACACGTACGATACCGTTCTCGTCAAGGTCCTTAGTAGCCTCTTCGCTGACGTTTGGAATATCTGAAGTAAGTTCCTCCATACCACGCTTAGTCTCACGTACCTCGAGAGAGTACTCGTCAACGTGAACTGAAGTGAGGAGGTCCTCACGTACTACGCGCTCGTTAAGCACGATAGCATCCTCGTAGTTGTAACCCTTCCAAGGCATGTAAGCAACGAGGAGGTTGCGTCCAAGTGCAAGCTCACCAGCTTCAGTAGCATAACCCTCAGTGAGGATGTCGCCTGCCTTTACGCGCTGACCACGCTCACAGATTGGGCGGAGGTCAATAACCATATTCTGGTTTGTACGACGGAACTTAGGAATCTTGTACTCCTTGAGAGCTGGCTCGAAGCTTACGAATTCCTCGTCCTCTGTACGGTCATACATAATACGAATTGTTGTTGCATCAACGAACTCAACAACACCATCGCCCTCAGCAGTAATCATTGTACGTGAATCCTCACATACCTGCTTCTCGATACCAGTACCTACGATAGGTGCCTCAGTACGGATAAGTGGAACTGCCTGGCGCATCATGTTAGATCCCATCAATGCACGGTGAGCATCGTCGTGCTCAAGGAATGGGATGAGTGCAGCAGCGATAGATGCAATCTGCTGTGGAGCAACGTCCACGTAGTCAACCTGTGTTGGAGGTACAACTGGATAATCTGCATCCTGACGACACTTAACGACCTTACGGATGAATGTACCGTCTTCTCTCAATGGAGCGTTACCCTGACCGATAATCTTGTTCTCCTCTTCCTCAGCAGAGAGGTAGACAGCGTGGTCATTGTTGATGTCACAAACACCATCCTTAACTACACGGTATGGAGTCTCGATGAATCCGAGGTCGTTGATCTTAGCATATACACAGAGTGAAGAGATAAGACCGATGTTTGGACCTTCAGGAGACTCAATAGGACAAAGACGACCATAGTGAGTATAGTGTACGTCTCGAACCTCGAATCCGGCACGCTCACGAGAGAGACCACCAGGACCAAGGGCAGACAAACGACGCTTGTGAGTAACCTCGGCAAGTGGGTTGGTCTGGTCCATGAACTGTGACAATGGATTTGTTCCGAAGAATGAGTTGATAACTGAAGAGATAGTCTTCGCGTTAATCAAGTCTGTTGGAGTGAACACCTCATTATCACGTACGTTCATGCGCTCACGGATAGTACGGCTCATACGAGCGAGACCGATAGCGAACTGGTTAGCGAGCTGCTCGCCTACAGTACGTACACGACGGTTAGAGAGGTGGTCGATATCGTCAACTACAGCCTTTGAGTTAGCAAGCTCAACGAGGTACTTGATGATTTCGATGATATCCTCCTTAGTGAGGACACGTACATCATCAGGAGTATTGAGGTTGAGCTTCTTGTTAAGGCGGTAGCGACCTACATCACCGAGGTCATAGCGCTTCTCAGAGAAGAAGAGGTTCATGATAACCTCACGTGCTGATGCATCATCAGCAGGGTCAGCATTACGCAACTGACGATAGATGTAAACAACTGCGTCCTTCTCAGAGTTACTTGGGTCCTTCTGGAGGGTGTTGTAGATAATATTGTATTCAGAGACATCGCTTCCGTCCTTTGTTACAAGAACCTTCTCGATGCCTGCATCAAGAATCTGCTCAATGACATCCTCATCAATAATTGTTCCGCGCTCTACAACTGACTCGTGACGCTCGATGGAAACAACTTCACCAGTATCCTCATCTACGAAGTCCTCGTTCCAGAACTTGCTCACGTTACCGGCAAGCTTACGACCGATGAGTTCATCGTGATTCTTGTCATTTACCTCTACCTCGTCAGCAAGGTCGAAAATCTGAAGGATATCCTTGTCCTGCTCAAAACCGATGGCACGGAGAAGAGTAGTTACAGGGAGCTTCTTCTTACGGTCGATGTAAGCGTACATGACATTGTTAATGTCTGTAGCGAACTCAATCCATGAACCCTTGAATGGGATGATACGTGCAGAGAAGAGAGGTGTACCGTTAGCGTGTACGCTTGAACCGAAGAACACACCTGGTGAACGGTGCAACTGTGATACAACAACACGCTCAGCACCATTGATAACGAATGTACCGTTGTCAGTCATGTATGGGATAGGGCCCAAATATACATCCTGAATAACAGTATCAAAATCCACATGGTCAGGGTCTGAACATGAGAGTTTCAACTTAGCCTTGAGTGGCACGCTAAATGTGAGTCCACGCTCAAGACACTCCTCGATAGAGTATCTTGGGGCATCAATATAGTAGTCGAGGAACTCGAGTACGAAGTTATTGCGAGTATCGTTGATTGGGAAATTCTCAGCGAATACCTTGTAAAGTCCATCATTCTTACGGCACTCAGGTGGAGTGTCAAGCTGAAGGAAATCACGGAATGACTTAAGCTGAATCTCGAGGAAATCAGGATAAGGCATTGGATTCTGAACGCTCGCAAAGTTTACGCGGTTATTGATGATTCTTGACATCTTAATTATTTATGTTATTTATTTTATTCCAGATTAAAATCCAGGTTGTTCGGAAATCTCGTCTTGGTACTTCCAGACAAGCTGGAATCATCCGGACAATAAAACCTGTTTACGTTTTTTAAGATGATGTCGTATAGACACAAAAAGGTTAAGAACCCCCAAACTGAAGATTCTTAACCATAATTATATTAAGTAATAAATTACTTGAGCTCAACCTCAGCACCTGCACCTTCGAGAGCTGTCTTGATAGCCTCAGCAGTTGCCTTGTCAACACCTTCCTTAACATTGCAAGGAGCAGCGTCAACCATGTCCTTAGCCTCCTTGAGTCCGAGACCACATGCTTCCTTAACAGCCTTTACAACTGCGAGCTTAGCAGCACCAGCAGACTTGAGAACTACGTCGAATGATGTCTTCTCCTCTGCAGCAGCAGCCTCACCACCAGCAGCAACAACAACTGCAGCAGCAGCTGGCTCAATGCCGTAAGTTTCCTTAAGTTCGTTCTTAAGATCGATTACTTCCTGTACTGTGAGCGCAACGAGCTCAGCAGCAATAGCTTTAATATCAGCCATTTTCTTTAATGTATTAAATAGTTAATATTCGAAATTTTTAATTACTCAGCAGCAGCTTCTTCAGCCTTGTTCTCCTTGTTCTCGAGTGCGCTAACCACGTTCATGATTGGTGATTCGAGAGCAGCGATAACGTCTGCGATAAGTTCATTCTTGCTCTTGAGAGCAACGAGAGTGTTGAGCTGTTCAGCACCAACGTAGTAGTTCTCCTCAGCGTAAGCAGCCTTGAAACCAGGCATACCGTTGTTCTTCTTACCGAAGTCCTTGATGATGCGAGCTGGCTTGTTTGCTACGTTAGCGAACATGATAGCTGTAGTCTCCTTGAGAACTGGCTTCAAAGTCTCAACATCAGCACCGATCTTCTCGAGAGCCTTGATGAAGAGCTTGTTCTTCACTACCTGGAGCTTAACCTCATTCTTGAAACACTCTCTTCTGAGATCACTTGTTACAGCACTATCAAGGGCAGTAAGGTCTACGATATAGTAGTGTGCATACTCCTTGAGGCTCTCTACAAGTGAATCAATAAGTAAGCCTTTATCTTCTTTCTTCATAAGTCAAAAACGATTTTTAGATTATTCAGCAGACTTTGGGTCAACCTTAACGCCCTTGCTCATTGTACTAGAGAGATAAATGCTCTTAATATAAGTACCCTTAGCAGTAGCAGGCTTCAACTTGATAATAGTGTTGATGAACTCCTGTGCGTTCTCAGCAATCTTCTCGGCAGAGAATGAAACCTTACCGATAGAAGTGTGAACAATACCAGACTTGTCAACCTTGAAGTCAATCTTACCCTGCTTTACTTCGCGTACAGCCTTTGCAACGTCCATAGTTACAGTACCACTCTTTGGGTTAGGCATGAGACCACGAGGACCGAGCACACGACCGAGAGCACCGAGCTTACCCATGCATGATGGCATAGTGATGATAACGTCGATGTCTGTCCATCCGCTCTTGATCTTCTCGAGGTACTCCTCGAGACCTACATAGTCTGCACCAGCTTCCTGAGCAGCAGCAGCCTGGTCAGAAGGAACGAGTGCGAGAACGCGAACTTCCTTACCAGTACCGTTAGGCAAAGATACAACACCACGAACCATCTGGTTAGCCTTACGAGGGTCAACACCGAGGCGGATGTCGATATCGAGAGAAGCGTCAAACTTAGTAAAAGTGATATCCTTTACAAGCTGAGCTGCCTCGCTCAATGGATATGCCTTCCCTGCTTCAACCTTGTCTGCAACTATTTTCTGATTTTTTGTAAGTTTACTCATTGTAATTGAAGTTTTAATAGTTTTGTCAGGGAATTTTACTTAACTGTAATACCCATGCTTCTTGCAGTACCTGCAATCATAGACATAGCTGACTCAATTGTGAAGCAGTTCAAATCAGCCATCTTGTCTTCAGCGATAGCCTTGATTTGATCCATTGTGACCTCAGCAACCTTCTTACGGTTTGGCTCAGCAGATCCCTTCTTTACCTTTGCAGCTTCCATGAGCTGAACAGCAGCAGGAGGAGTCTTGATAACGAAGTCAAATGACTTGTCAGCGTAGTAAGTAATAACAACTGGAAGAACCTTTCCAGCCTTGTCCTGAGTTCTGGCATTGAACTGCTTACAGAAATCCATAATGTTAATACCCTTAGAACCAAGAGCAGGTCCTACTGGTGGTGATGGATTTGCAGCGCCACCCTTAATCTGTAATTTGATTAATCCAGCAACTTCTTTAGCCATTGTTTTAAAATATTTAATAATTTAACGATTTAGGACTTTTGGTCGCGTAACATTCAACCGAGGTCCTTTGTAACCTGTGAGTAGTTAAGTTCGAGCGGCGTTGGTCGTCCGAACACCTTGACTGATACAACGAGCTTACACTTCTCTGCCTGTACTTCTTCAACTACACCGTCGAAGCCTTCGAAAGCACCATCTGTTACTTTCACAGCCTCGCCGACGAGGAAGTCAACGAGAGGTGTCTGCATGACTGTAGTCTCCTCACTTACCTCATCCACACCGAGCATACGCTCGATTTCCCTCTTGCGAAGTGGAATAGGCTTGTCAGTTCCACCAAGGAATCCGAGGACTCCTGGAGTGTTGCGAAGCATGTGTGGTATTTCGCCCACGAGGTTTGCTTCTACGAGAACATAACCTGGGAGAAGATTTCTCTTCTGCTCCACGCGTTTGTTGTTCTGAACCTTTACAACATTCTCCTGTGGAATGAGAACCTGAGATACATATTCCTGATAGCCGTGGTTCTTCATGTCAAGTTCAATGTATTCCTTGACATTCTGCTCCTTACCGCTTATCGCACGGAGTACGTACCATTTTTTCTGATCGTCTGCCATTCTTCTCTTCTGTTAGATTTAGAAAATTGAATAAACAAGCTTCATTGCGTTCTCAAAGACCTGGTCAATAGCAAAAACTACAATAGCAATGACTACGGAAGCGGATAATACTATCACTGCACTGTTAGAGAGCTCCTTGTATGAAGGCCAAGTCACCTTATGCACAAGTTCATCGTATGATTCTTTGCAATAATTGATTATTTTACCAAACATAGTGGTTATATTTTTTAGACACCATCGCCCCAGTAAGCGAACTTAGAGGGGTTCAGATGCAATATTCGTAATTGCACGGGAAGAGAGGCTCGAACTCCCGACACCTGGTTTTGGAGACCAGTACTCTACCAACTGAGCTATTCCCGTAGAAAGGGTTGGACACTTAGAATGCGTTGCGAAAACAAATAAACCATCCCTTAGTGTCCAACCTATTATGTTGTCTCAGCCTAAAAGGCTAAGCTGAATCCGATTATTAGTCGAATACCTCAGTGATCTGACCAGAACCAACTGTACGTCCACCCTCACGGATAGCGAAGCGGAGACCTACGTTGATAGCAACTGGGTAGATGAGCTCAACCTTGATCTCAACGTTATCACCTGGCATAACCATTTCGATTCCGTCTGGGAGAGTGATCTCACCTGTACAGTCCATTGTACGGAGGTAGAACTGTGGACGATACTTGTTCTTGAATGGAGTGTGACGACCACCTTCTTCCTTCTTGAGGACGTAGATAGAAGCCTTGAAGCCCTGATG
>JAFZVY010000157.1 GCA_017617575.1 Bacteroidaceae bacterium
CCAAAACAAAAGTATATTATTAATTTCGTTGGCAAAGATAAGCGTATTATTTATGTTTTTGGTTATCTTTGCAATGTTTTTAACAAAAAATAGCATTGCCATGACTCTCGACATATTGATTTGTACCATTGATGAGGGAATCAAAAGAGTCCCTAATGTGCTGATACCAAAGGAAGAAGGTATCAGATACGTCATCTCCATGCAATACACTGACGAGAAATATTTTGCAATGATTCCAGAGATTTTGCGAACGAGGGATGATGTTACGCTTCTCACCCTGCAAGGCAGAGGATTGTCACGCAACAGGAACAATGCCTTGGCACACGCTACTGGCGACATCCTCCTCATAGCCGATGATGACAACCGCTACACCAGCGAAGGGCTTAGGCAAATAATAGAAACGTATGAATGTAACCAGGATGCCAGCGTGATATGTTTCATGTCTGAAAGCTATTCGGGCGAACCGATGAAGAAATACCCTACTGAGACGATGTCCTACGAAGAGGCGTTCAAGCAGGGCTATTACACCACATCCTTTGAAATGACCATGCGCAACCACCTCGACATCCTGTTCGACGAGCGTTTTGGCCTTGGTAGCAAGATGCTGTGTGCAGGCGAGGAGGAAGTGTTCATGAAAGATGTCATTGACGCTGGATACGAGGCCCTGTTCATCCCAAAAGTCATTGTCAGGTCAGATGCCGACACGACTGGCACTCACTTCGTAGGCAACAAGAAGATGCAGATTTCCAAGGGTGCTACCTTCCGCTATCTATTCGGCACAAGAGAAGCAATATGGCGAAGCATCAAGGAGGCTCTCCACCACCTTATCCACGAAGGCGCAAACCCATTCCCTATCCTCCGAAACATGCTAAAGGGAATATGGATTTTGCAGTCATAACGCAAAGGCTTTTGCACATAATATTCAGAAAAAAAACATCCCCAACACCCACGATGGAAGGATGGGAGAAATGGGGATTACACTTTCGCCATATTTGGCAAAAAAACACATGCGCTTGCGGTCAGTGAGAACGCTTCGCTTAGTTTACCAAGCGCAAGGCTACCTTCCATGCACCACGTCCACCCTTGCTGACGTACCAGCGAAGGAGACGACCAAGGCGGTAGCTCATGTCATTGGTGTGGAAACGGTCATAGATGAATTTCATCACTTCGTCAGAGCCTTGACGGTTACCTTCCCTCAGCAATTCACCTGCAAGAATGTAGCTACGAAGGAAAAGGGCAAACTGACATCGGGTGTCGTCCTTGCCATAGTCATGAATGTCACGGAAAGCCATCTCCATCGTCTTCAACTGTTCCTTATATCTCTCTGAGAAACTACCACCTGTTAAACTATCTGGATGAACAAGGATGTGATGATAAGCCTTGGTTGTCAGCCACATCAAACGAGGTTTGTGCAGAAGGGCACGAAGTCCCAATTCCCAGTCGTCCCATGTCCTACATTCATTATTCCATCCACCTATGTGTCTCAGCCATTCGGTACGGAACAACATAGAGTGAGTGCCGAGCATGGAGTTGAGGATATGTGTGTGGGGAGTGGAAACTGGCGAGAAATCACGTACCTTGTTCCTACCGTTAACCTGCATATTTACAGGAAAGCACACCATGTCAAGACTTTCGTCCCAAGATTCGGGAAGTCCCGTAAACACATCGTCGGAGTCAAAGAAATAAACCCAAGGGGTCTTGCAAAGGCTCAATCCCTTGTTCCTTGCAGCAGCAGCACCAGGGGTGAACTCACGCTCCACGGTCATGCGTGTGCGATGGTTGTTGAGGGCGTACATGCGGCAGTAGTCATACGAGCCATCCGTGCTTCCGTTGTCAACGACAATGACACGGTAAGTATCGGGAATGCTGTCGAGCGTACGCTTGATGTATTCCTTGCGATTGAAGACTGGGATGACGATGGTAAGAGCCCCCACCCCAGCCCTCCCCAAGGGGAGGGAGTGCCGCCCGGAAAATGATTCCGCAGATTTATTTTGATTGTCTTTATTCATTTGTTAAAATCAAAAATGATTGTGGCTTGCCATCTCCTCCCCTCGGGGAGGTCGGGAGGGGGCCAAGATTTTATTATACAGCTCTTCATACTGCCTTGCCACCTTTATATAGTCGTGATGCTTGCGCACATATTCAATGCTCTGACGCTTCATCTCTGCTATGCGTTCGGGATGAAGCACAAGACGCTCTATCTCCTCGTAGCAGCTCTCGAAGGTTGGTTGCACATTGACGATAGGTCGAAGTTCCGTCTCACCCAGTATCTCGTAATTCTCAGGTTCACCACCTCCTATATTGATGATTCCCTTTGACATGGCAAGGAGGGAGTTCATGGCTGGAGTGTATGAATACAACTGGTCAATGATGGCGTCACTCGTATCCATCATGTGCTGGTACCGAGCAAACGGTACGCCCTCGGCAATCTTGAGTTCAAGACGGTCGGGATATTTGTCGCGCACAGCCTTGGCTGCCTCAAGCATGATGTCCGTACCCTTATATGCTGAACGTCCCTTGCTTATACCGATAAACAGCCTTACAGGAGCACCCTCTTCCCTACTCTCAACCACAGGAGCAGGAGGCATCTTTATCGGAAAAGGGATGAACGTCATCTTGTCCCTCAACTCTGGCACCTCGTTGTATGTTGCCCAGTACTCCTGAAGCCCAGCCACAATCCAATCGACATCCCTTGCCACGTACTTGGTAATCTCTTCTTTCGGTGTGCCTACCCACTCGTTGCGGAAAAGCACGGCTGGAGGATCCATGCGCACGGTGTTGCCAAGGTTGAAGTCGGAATAACGTAGCGGACGCATGTAGGTATTGACATAAGCCCAATAGTAATCCATGCCAAAGGCACCAAGCACCACCTTCTTGTTATGGCGACGCAGGTAGTCATAGAAGCGGAACATCTTCTCCGCCTTCAGGTCGAGGAATATCGGATTTATTATCTGGACGATGTCATAGCCACGAAACGTAGCCATTGCCTTCAGCAGTCGCCACATGAAGCTGATGTTGCCACGGAACGTCTGTTCACGCTTCAAGTCGATGTCGCGCGGATAGTCCTTCCAATGGTCGCCATCACTTGCAACAACGCATTCATGCCCAAGAGCCTTAAGCCCTTCGGCAAGGGTGCAATGGACATTGCTATAATCGCCAAGTAATAGTATTCGCATTAGGTTAGTTGGTGAGTTTTTAGGTTCGTAAGTTTTTTAGTTATTGCGGATGACTGATGCGGATGACTTTCGACCAAAGACGGTCGAAAGGGATAGCTCTTGGCGCAGTCGAAATGGATGGCTCCACCTTGCATTAGTCACCCTCCCCATAGAGGGGGAGGGATGGGGAGAGGGTCTACATATACTCCACAATATCCTCCATAGCCTTTCTCTCCGCCTTCTTGCGAGGACAGTCATCGGCGATGTGACCTACTGGCATGATGGCAACAGGTTCCCATCCCTCTGGCTGAGGAATCTCAGCAGAGAGGACAGCTGGGTCGAATGCACATACCCAGCAAGTGCCAAGACCACGCTCAGTGGCTGCAAGGGCAAGATGCTCAACGGCTATGGCAAGGTCAACGTCGCCATGTGGCTTGTTGTCGTACTTGCGCACCCATTCCTCTGCGTGGTTCTTGTAAGCCACGATATAGACGGGAGCGGTGTAGAACCAATCACGCTGATAAGCTGCCTGCACCTTCTTCCTACCCTCCTCGCTCCTTACAACGAGGAACTTCCATGGCTGGCGGTTGACGGCTGACGGTGCAAGGCGCACACACTGCATGATGTAACTGAGGTCGTCGTCAGAGACAACCTCGTCGGTATATTTACGTGCACTGAAGCGTGCTTCTGCAAGTTCCAATAAAGTCATAATGCTTAGTTTTTGGTTATTGGCGCAAAGGTAGAAAAAAATACAGATATTGACACAATAAACACGTGCCTTTTAGCGTTTATAATTATTAAAAAGAAAAAGACAATACTGAATGAGCAACAACAAAACAACCTATGACCACGTGATAAAGTACACGGGATTGTTCGGAGGAGTGCAAGGTATCACCATGCTTGTGAGCGTTGTACGCAACAAGCTTGTGGCCATGCTCCTCGGTGCAGAAGGCATAGGACTTATCAACATATACAACAACGTACTCAAGCTGTTGGCACACTCCACCAACTTCGGCATCGACTTCTCTGCCGTGAAGCACATGGCGGAGATTGCCGAGACAAGTGACCGCAAAGAGATAGAACGCTACGCAGGTGTCATACGTGCATGGAGCCTCGCCGTAGGACTGTTCGGAATGCTCGTGTGCATCATGCTTGTCAAGCCACTGTGCTACTGGACTTTTCAGAACTACGACAACATGCGTTACTTCTTCATCCTATCTCCTGCCGTGCTATGTCTCGCCATTTCGGGAGGCGAACTTGCAATCATGAAGGGAACGAAGGAACTGAAGAAGGTGGCTCTTGCTTCTGTCCTCGCATCCATAAGCACCCTACTCATCTGTATTCCCATCTACTACTACGTAGGCATTGAGGGCGTTGTGTGGTCATTGCTCCTCACAAATGCAGCCGTGGCACTCATACAGATGACCTTCACACGCAAAGTGGTGCCTTGGCATCGTTCCATCCTGACGCACGATTCCATCATGAGCGGAGCACCAATGCTGAAACTGGGCATCGGCTACATCATAGCAGGTATCTTCGGACAGGGAGCCGACTACATCATCAGAGTGCTCATACTCCACTACGGAAGCATCGAAGACGTCGGCTACTACAGTTCTGGCTACGTCATGGCAGTATCATACGCCTCATTGGTGTTCATCGCCATAGAGTCGGATTACTTTCCTCGCCTCTCTGCCGCCAAGGACGAGGTGACAAGGCAGAACGATACGGTGAATCAACAAACGGAAGTGTGTGCCGTACTCATATCGCCATTCCTCATGACATTCGTAACGGCACTACCTCTCATAGTGCTCATACTTTTCACCGACAAGTTCACGGAGGCAATTCCGATATCCACTTGCGCAAGCTTCTACATGTTCTTCAAGGCTCTGACGCTACCAGCCGCCTATCTTGCCTTGGCGCACGGCGACTCAAAGATGTACATGATTACGGAACTGATATACGATGTCATCATAGCCATCATCATTCCTCTTGCATTCATTCACTGGGGACTTGTAGGAGCAGGCTTTGCCCTCTCCACGGCAGGATTGATTGACGCACTTATGATTCACATCCTATACAGAAGGCGCTACGGATTCATCTTCAGCTTCCGACTGATGCACTTCTATATCATCCAGTTCAGTCTCCTCTCCGCAACCGTATGGGCAAGTTTCCAGAGCGACCTCGTCATGCGATATGTCATAGATGCCATTGCCATCATCATTTCGGTGACACTCTCACTAAGAATACTGCTCAAGGAGACTAAATTCCTTAAAAAAATTCACAATTCATAATGCATAATTCATAATTGCCTTTCGGCTAATATGACTTGCTTAATTATGAATTGTGAATTATGAATTGTGAATTATGTCTAAACTTTCAATCTTAATCGCCACATACAACACTGAGCAATATCTGCCACAGTGCCTTGATTCACTCCTCGCACAGACACACGAGGAGTGGGAAGCCGTGTGCATAGACGACTGCTCAACAGACGGTTCACTCGCCATACTAAACGATTATGCATCAAGGGATGAGCGTTTCAAGGTCATCCATCTCGACGAGAACCAAGGACAGGCCAAGGCTCGCAACAAAGGCATAGCAATGTGTACGGGCGACATCGTGTGTTTCCTCGACAGCGATGACTGGTTTGCGCCCGAGAGTGTGGAAAAGATTGTACGATGCTTTGAGGAACACCCCAAAGCTGACAGCGTGCTTTTCAAGTGCATCAAGGTCTTCCCCGACGGCAACAAGGAAGAATTCATCAACCGTTCACAGTTTCCCCTCACAGGACGTGAAGCCTTCGAGCGTTCACTCGATTGGAGCATTCACGGCATCTACGCCACAAGGATGGACATTCAGCGCAAGCATCCGTATGACGACACCTGCCGTTCGTTCAGCGATGACAACACCACTCGCCTCCACTATCTTGCCTCACGCGAGGTTCACCAGAGCGATGCCACCTACTTCTATCGCCAGAACCCGGTAAGTGTGAGCCACCAGATAAGCATCCGCAGGTTCGACTTCCTCATTGCCAACAAGCACATGCAGGACATGCTAAGGGAGATGGGCGTGGACAAGTCCCTGCTCGACCTACACGAGCGTGAACGATGGTTCAACCTCTTAGGTTGCCTCCGCCTTTTCTTCAAGCACAAGGCATCATTTTCCAAGGAAGAGCAATCATACGTCCTCTCACTAATGCACACAATATGGAAGGACATCGACACATCCGTATTGCCAGTCAGCGTAAGGTTCAAACCTGCATACATGCCTCTACGTCCTTTCTGGCATCTGTTCCTCCTTCAGGAATACCTGTATTGCAAATTGGTGGGAACGTCATCTCGTTTTTGACGTTGCAAAGGCATGAATATCCCATTGTGCATTTCGAATGTCTTGCCAACTTTCATGTTTGATGTGTCCAACAGTGTAGTGTGTTCTGCGTGTGTGTGCGTTGACTTTCTCTTCTAATAATTGTGTTTCCGCAAACAAAAAGACAATTCACCATCTCTCACAACTCCCCCTCAATGAATCCTCAACGAGTCCTCACAATGTTCAAAACATTCGATTATAAAAAAGATAGGAAAAAAAATCCAAATACTTACACACAAAAAACAGAAACTCACAAAAAAGGTTCTAAAAGATTGTGTGTGCGCATTCTAAACCACGAATTCTGGGTCAGCGGATTTACCCTGTTGGTGAAGCCTCAAGAAATCACGAATAAAGTGTTGTCAGCCTGTACATGAAGAAACGGATGTCCCCAACGCCTCTGAACTGAGCCCTGAATGCCTTTATCTTTGCATTGAAGGATTCGGC